>JBKEAX010000304.1:0-6059 GCA_047972825.1 Hyphomicrobiaceae bacterium
TTGCACTTTGCTGGCGGCCCATAAAGCCTTGAGGGATCGATCGTAATGACGAACGCCGTTGACCTCGCCGCCTTGGAAAAGGAGCTTCTTGCTGAGATTTCTGGCGCGCAAGACCTCAATGTACTTGAGGATGTGCGGGTTACGACGCTCGGCAAGAAAGGGCGCATATCCGCACTGATGCAGACGCTCGGCAAGCTCCCACAAGAGGATCGCAAGGCCTTCGGGCAGTCCGTCAATGGGGTCAAGGCGCAGATCAGCGAAGCTTTGGAAGCGCGCAAGGCGGCTCTGGAGGAGGAAGCCCTCGAAACGCGCCTGGCTACGGAACGCGCCGATGTGACATTGCCCGTACGGCCCGGCGCAGAAGCTGAAGGCCGCATTCATCCCGTGTCACAGACCATGGACGAACTGGCAGAAATTTTCGCCGATATGGGGTTTGCGATTGCCGAAGGCCCCGACATCGAAACAGACGACAACAACTTTACCAAGCTGAACATACAGGAGGAACATCCCGCGCGTCAGGATCAAGATACGTTCTATTTCCATCCTGATGCCAGCGGGGAGAGGTTGGTGCTGCGTACCCACACAAGCTCTGTGCAAATCCGCACAATGCTGCGCCAGAAGCCGCCAATCCGAATCATCGCGCCAGGTCGTGTCTACCGCTCCGACAGCGATCAGACCCACACCCCCATGTTCCACCAGATTGAAGCACTGGTTATCGATGAACAGACCCATATGGGGCACCTCAAATGGACGCTTGAGGAAATGTTTCGGGCGTTCTTTGAAGTTGATGAAGTGACGATGCGGTTGCGCGCCTCCTTTTTCCCTTTCACGGAACCTTCCGCCGAGATCGACCTTGCCGCAGATATTATCGGCAAGCCGGGTCAGTGGTTGGAGGTCGGTGGTTGCGGAATGGTTCATCCCAATGTGCTTCGCAACTGCGGCATAGATCCACAGCGCTACCAAGGCTTCGCGTTTGGCATGGGCATCGACCGCATGGCTATGCTGAAGTACGGCCTGCCGGATCTGCGTGACTTTTTCAGTGGTGATATGCGTTGGCTGAAGCACTACGGCTTTTCCATGCTGGACGTGCCGAACCTGGCGGGCGGGCTGTCATCGTGAAAAACCCGCTGGACGGGGTACGATTACCAACCAGGATGCAGGATCGCTCAGGGACAAATCCGTGATGCATGAGCCGCTCGATTCAACCCTCAATACCTATAACGCCTGTCACGCCCAGTTCCGACGGAGCGAGAGGCAGGACAACTAACCGGAAATCATCCCTGAGCGGGGCGGAACCGGTTCCCAACACCGCGAGCCATGATTGCAAATGCTACTTCTTGCCAGCATGACAATACCGGTGATCTTCGCGATTGGCCTGTCGATTGCCATGTCGGTCGCAGCTGTCTGGATTTGGTTTTATCACGATTCCAAACATCGCGATCTCGACAGCTGGATAGCCTACGGGTTCTCGCGCGACACACTTCGGCACGTGCTCATCTACTACCGTTCGATGGGTATCTCGATGCTGATATTCTATATCCTGTTCGCGGTGAACTGCCTGATGCTGCAGTCCGATGGACATCAGATATTCGTCACCGCACAAGGGCAGCCCGTGCACGGCGGGCCGATCGCCACGGCATTCTTCGCTTTGGATCTGGTCTTGCGCGGCGGCTTTTTCGATATCATGGAGCACTTCGAGCTGTCGGTTACCGCCGTCTATATGAACCGCTCCATCCGATGGTTCGTACTTTATGCGTTCGTGTTCCGCATTTTCTACGGACTGACGCTCATTCGCATCGCGATTTCTTTCGTATGGATATGGGCCAGACTGAGGACGACGCGAAGCAAACAAATGAACGACAGAAAGACAGGCTGAGCCGACGAGCAACAAGCCAATCCAATGAACAATAACACCTGCAGCGCCACATCACTCCAGCGCGCCATCACATTCAAATCCGGCCGCCACCTGGGGTCGATCAAGACAGGGAAAATCGCCAGATGAAATTCACGCTCTCCTGGCTCAAGGACCACCTGGACACTGAAGCTACGCTGGATGAAATTTCCACGACGCTGTCGGCGATCGGACTTGAGGTCGAAGGCATAGAAGATCCCGCAGCACAACTTGGCGCCTTCACCATTGCGCGTGTCGTCGAAGCCGGAAAACACCCCAATGCCGACCGGCTGCAAGTGCTGCAGGTGGAAATCGCACCAGGCAAACCGCTGATGGAGGTTGTCTGTGGCGCTCCGAATGCGCGCGCTGGCATGCTCGGCGTATTTGCACCGCTAGGCACCTACATTCCTGGATCCGGCATGACGCTGGAGAAAAAACCGGTTCGTGGTGTCGTTTCCAACGGCATGATGTGCTCAGCGGCAGAGCTGGAGCTTTCAGACGAGGCTGATGGGATCATCGATGTAGATGGTGCATTCAAGGACAAAGTCGGCACGCGCTATGTTGATGCGATTGGCCTGAACGATCCCGTCATCGACGTTTCCTTGACGCCGAACCGGCCTGACTGCACCGGCGTGCGCGGCATTGCCCGCGATCTTGCCGCCGCTGGCCTGGGCAAGCTGAAGCCGCCGGCCAAGCTGGGGCAGGTGGAAGGCAACGCGCCATGTCCAGTTGAAATCAAGCTTGAATTCTCCAAAGACACTGCCGATGCATGTCCGGTGTTTGCCGGCCGCTATCTGAAAGGCGTCAAGAACGGCCCGGCGCCAGCATGGATGCAACAGCGGCTGAAGGCGGCCGGGCTCCGCCCGATCAATGCACTCGTCGATGTCACCAACTACATATCGCTGGACCTTGGACGGCCGCTGCATGTCTACGATGCAGACAAGCTCAATGGCGCGGTGCGTGCGCGCATGGGAAAGCCAGGAGAAAGCTTCCTTGGGCTAGACGGCAAGACGTATCACCCTGATGAAACCATGTGCGTGATTGCCGACGACAAGGGCCCGCTGGGGTTTGGCGGCATCATGGGCGGTGAAGAAACCGGCTCCACCGAGGCGACCACGAACGTTTTGATCGAGAGCGCCTGGTTCAATCCCGTGCGCATAGCCAGAACCGGACGGAAGACTGGCCTGATAACGGATGCGCGCTATCGCTTCGAGCGGGGCGTTGACCCTCAATCGGTGATGCCAGGGCTCGATCTTGCAACGCACATGGTTATTGAGTTTTGCGGCGGCACACCGTCAAAGGCAGAGATCGCAGGGGAAGTTCCAGATCCCCAACACAAGATTTTATTTGATGCCTCACTCGTCCTCAAGCGCACCGGCCTTGCGGTTGCCGACAAGGATATCAAGCGCATTCTCGAAGCGCTTGGTTTCTCACTGAAGCCAGCAAAGGACAAAGGCTCCACGCTGGAGGTTACCGTGCCGAGCTGGCGCCCCGACGTCGAAGGCACTGCCGACCTTGTCGAAGAGGTCGTGCGGATCGTCGGCATCGACAAAGTGCCATCCACACCGCTGCCGCGTGTACCCGGCGTGGCCCGGCCGGTTCTGACGGAACTACAGCGCCGCGCCCGCCGCGCCCGCCGCACGCTTGGCGCGCGCGGTCTGGTCGAAGCGGTCACATGGTCGTTCATCTCCAAGGCCGAGGCTCAACTGTTCGGTGGCGGAGATGAGACTCTAGATCTTTCCAACCCGATTTCCGTCGACATGTCGTCGATGCGACCGAACCTGCTTGCGGGGCTGCTTGCGTCCGCACGCCGCAATGTCAACCGTGGCTCTGCCGATTGCGCCCTGTTCGAGGTCGGCCAAGCCTATCGGGGCACCAAACCCGAAGATCAATATGTGTCAGCCTCTGGCGTGCGCGTTGGAACTGCACATGCTTCAGGTGCCGGGCGTCACTGGTCCGGTGATGCACGTCCCGTCGATACTTTCGACGCCAAGGCAGACTCAGCCGCAGTGCTTTGCGCACTCGGTATCGACGCGGCCAAAGCACAGGTGACACGCGATGCACCCGATTACTACCACCCTGGCCGTTCTGGCACGCTGCGGCTCGGCCCCAAGCTGGTACTTGCGCATTTTGGCGAGGTTCATCCTCGCGTTTTGTCAACGTTAGATCTCTCCGGACCAGCCGTGGCTTTTGAGGTTTTCGTGAACAACCTGCCGCCAGAAAAGCGCAAGGCCTCGCGCGCCCGCCCGACACTTGAGCTGCTTGATTTGATGGCAGTAACGCGCGACTTTGCGTTTATCCTGGACAAGGACGTTGCTGCCGGCGACGTTGTGCGCGCTGCTCAAGGTGCCGACAAGAGCCTCATTCGCACCGTTGAAGTGTTTGACCTGTTCGAGGCGGGCAAGCTGGCGGAGGAAGGCAAAAAATCCCTGGCTATTGCCGTCACACTACAACCCACACAACAAACGCTTACGGACAAGGAGATCGACGCTGTCTCGGACAAGGTGATCGGTGCAGTGAAGAAAGCAACCGGTGGCGAAATCAGGAGCTGATTACAGCGCTTGGAAGCGGGGCCTCTACGATCTGGCCGAAAGTGCTATGTTCCAGACACCTGGAGTCTGCTGACTTCACGCAGCACAGACAATTTGCGACAAAAAAAGAAGAACCAACATGTCTCAGACCGCTGCAACACCCGCCGTCAAGCGCCCTGATCCGGCCCTTCCCCACATCAATGACCCGAACCTCCACCAGATCGTGGTCGTCGGCGGGGGAGCGGGCGGCCTGGAACTCGTCACCCAGCTGGGAAAGAAACTTGGGCGGAAGGGCAAGGCTGGCGTCACCTTGATCGACAAGGGGCGCACCCACATCTGGAAGCCATTGCTGCATGAAATCGCCGCCGGATCAATGGACGTTGGCCGCCACGAACTCGAATATCTGGCCCAGGCCCACTGGAATGGCTTTCGCTACCGCTACGGCGAACTCATCGGCCTCGACCGAACGCAAAAGCTGGTAAATCTGGCCGCAACCTTCGATGAGGATGGCCGCCCAATCACGCCGGAACGCTCCATCAAGTACGATACGCTGGTGATTGCCGTCGGGTCGGTCTCGAACGACTTTGGCACGCCCGGCGTCAAGGAACACGCCATCATGCTCGACACGCCCGAGCAGGCGGAGCGTTTCAACAGGCGCCTGGTCAATTCGTGCATCCGCGCAAATGCCCAAGGCGAGCCCGTGCGCCCCGGCCAGCTTCACGTCACGATCATCGGCGCAGGCGCCACTGGCACAGAGCTGTCAGCGGAGTTGCACCGAACCGTGCGCGGCGTGATCGCCTACGGTCTGGATACCATCGATGCCGACAAGGATATCAAGATTACGCTTGTCGAAGCCGCGCCGCGGATTCTCCCCGCCCTGCCCGACCGGCTCGCCAATTCAACCAGGAAGGTGCTTACAGACCTGGGCGTTGACATCCGGACGGGCGCGCGCGTCACCGAGGTTTCGGCAGAAGGCGTTACGCTTGCCTCTGGTGATTTCATTCCCTCTGAACTGGTGGTGTGGGCCGCCGGGGTCAAAGGACCCGATGTACTGGCGCATCTGGACGGGCTGGATGCCAGCAAATCCAATCAATTGATTGTCCGGCCCACTCTACAAACGACCAGAGACGACGCGATATTTGCTCTTGGAGATTGCGCCTATCTCATTCCCGAAGGCGAGGAAGCTCCCATTCCGCCGCGCGCCCAGGCTGCGCATCAGATGGCCTCGCACTTGCTCGTCAACATCAGACGCCGCATGCAAGGCGAGCCACTCAAGGATTTCAAGTACAAAGATTTCGGCTCACTGGTATCGCTGGGCCATTACACCACGGTCGGCAACCTTATGGGGTTCATTTCTGGCCGCTCAATGATGATCGAGGGGCTGTTTGCCAAGCTCATGTACCGCTCACTCTACAAAATGCACCAATGGGCACTGCATGGGTTCTCCAAAGTAGCGCTCGACACGATATCGCGCATGCTGACCCGGCGCACCGAGCCGCACGTCAAGCTGCATTAGAGCATGTTCAGATGAAGTGTACAGCGGTTCAGCGTGAACAACATGCTCCAGACAAAAGAGCATGTTCAGATGAAGTGTGCGGCGGTTCAGCGTGAACAACATGCTCAAAATAAAATAAAGC
>JBKEAX010000330.1:0-8664 GCA_047972825.1 Hyphomicrobiaceae bacterium
AGATCGGTGTCGATCCCAACGGCCGCAACATCAATCATGAGTGCGGATCAACAGCGCCCGAGGCGCTCATCAACAAGGTCAAGGAAGTCCGCGCCGACATCGGCATTGCTCTTGATGGTGATGCCGACCGGGTGGTGATCGTCGACGAGAAGGGGCAAAACGTCGATGGCGACCAGATCATGGCGGTGATCGCGGAAAGCTGGCACAGGCGCGGACGACTTGCAGCGGGTGGCCTGGTTGCCACCGTCATGAGCAACCTTGGCCTTGAGCGCTACCTGCAAGGGCTTGGACTTGATCTGGCGCGCACGCCGGTCGGTGACCGCTACGTCGTCGAACACATGCGCAAGCATGGCTACAACGTTGGGGGTGAGCAGTCCGGTCACATCGTGCTTTCAGATTTCATCACAACGGGCGATGGGCTTGTTTCAGCGTTACAGATTCTGGCAGTGGTCGTCTCGACGGGGAAGCCGGTATCGGAAGTGTGCCGGCGTTTTGATCCCGTGCCGCAGCTTCTAAAGAACGTGCGCTATGCTGGTGGAAAACCACTGGAAGACGCACGGGTCACAAAGGCAATTGACGCCGGTCGCGATCGTCTCGGGAAGAACGGCCGCCTGGTGATCCGTCCATCAGGCACAGAGCCGGTCATTCGCGTCATGGCGGAGGGTGATGATGAAGCCCTTGTCACAACGGTTGTCGGCGACATTGTTGATGCCGTGAAAATGGCTGCATCAGAGGCGGCCTGAGCAACAGGCAAGGTCTCCCGGCCGGTGGGCGCGTGGCGTGTAAGCGCGGTGTTGTTGCTGGCGCACGTCGTGCGGCTCGACTTGCCGTCATTGCCCTGCCGCACGCGTTAACCATTCATTGACGAATAGAAACGGTGCTGCCGTGTGCGGTTTGGTCCGTGCATGGGGTCTTGCACTTTGCGCAGCGGTATTCGCATGCGGGTTCTCTTTGAAACAGCGATTAAGCGCTCCTTAAAGTTTATCTGCGAGATTAACAAAAGTAGAGCGGTGCATGCGGTGTCATGCAGCTCTGCACGAAAGACGCCGTCCGCGATACGTGGGGCGGCGGCTCGGGGGACTAAAGCGTGTTGAGGGTCGTGATGTGTGCATGGGGCGTTTTAGCGCCACGGCAGCAGGCATGACGGACGCACGCGAATTGGGTTTTGGCCGGCACTTCACTGAAAGTGACGCTGGTCAGTTGGGGCGGAGCGCCAGCTCCCCCCGTGAGTTTTGGAAAGCCTGCCGGGCTGTTTGTAACAGGTCCGGCAATCCCGACGGCGTAGTGCGGCCTTGGCCGATGTCGGGCGACCTGCCGGTCGTTTTTGTTCTCATGTAATGCGTTCGGCGGCACAGAGCCGCTCAAAAAGCCCGTCCAGGTTTCCTGGCGATGCGCGCCAAGTACCCGCGTCTATCGTCAGATCAAGCAGAACGTGAAAGTGGGCCCGGCAAACAGTACGGCCTGCCGTCGGAACGAGGGATCGAACGTGATGAAAGTTAAGCTCGCAACAGCACTGGCAGGACTGATGCTCCTGGCGTCCGTGGTGCCGGCCGGTGCCCAGACCTATGTTTACGGGGACGGCAGCGTCAAGGATGGCGGGCCTGGTGGAATTCCCGTTCCAGCGCCTGTGCCCATGCCCGTGTACAAGGCTGACTATTACATTCGCGCGGATATCGGCATGGGTCTGACCGACACCATGAGCGCCTCTGAAGAGGGCATTGTTTATGGTCTGGCAGAGACGACGCTTGATCCCGTCGGCATGCCAGGCTCATGGATGGGTGATGGCAACCTGCCGATGACCTTCGGCATCGGTGTGGGCCGCTACTGGTCGGATCATTTTCGTACCGATCTGACAATCGATTGGGTGCGTCAGCAAAAGGCAGTCGCCAGCGGAACCATGACATTTACCGACGACACTTCCACCGACGTCACCGTCTCATCCCGTGATGAAACCAAGAAGGAGGCGGGCGTATTCTTGTTGAACGCCTACTATGACTTTGGTGGAGAGCAACGCCGCTTCAAGCCTTACCTTGGTGCAGGCATCGGCTTCGCACTCAACCTTACCGATCGTGACCACGAGTCCAACATCGATGTCGTCTGCGCGACATGCGCACCCACTAGTGGCAGCAATAAAACCAGTGAGATCACCTTTGCCGCCGCGGCGATGGTCGGGTTCACCTACGATCTCGGCAACGCGCTACTGCTCGACCTCAACTACCGCTTCCTGCATGTCGGTGGCACGGATAATTCCATGCGCCTGTTTGGGAACAACAGCACAGTTTCGTTCGACGACCAGAACGAACACCAGCTGCGCGCAGGCATCCGCATGGACATCAATTGACGCCGCGCGTCTGAACGAAAACAACAAAGCACAGTCTTGTTCAAGATCACGAAAGGGCGGCCAGGCGGCTGCCCTTTTGGCATTCGGGGTTATCCGGCAAAGGGCTTCACAGGTGATAGTCCATACAAGGCTCTTTGGAATGCCACATGCCAAATGCGCTACACTGGTCGCTGCTGCTCCCCTCCGGTGGTCACACTCGGAGACAGCTGCATTTGTCGCAATAATAGGTAATTGACCGTTACATGCATTGCCCTTAGACCCTGCCGTGGGCCACCCCTCCCCAACGAGGGGCTTCTATCTGGAAGGGTAGCGACATGACCGCAACTGCAAAGCCGGCTACCAGGCCGGCCAATCCCAATTTTTCTTCTGGTCCTTGCACCAAACGCCCTGGCTGGTCGCTGGCGGCGCTCGAAGGTGCTTTGCTTGGCCGTTCGCATCGCTCCAAGGTGGGCAAGGCGCGGCTGAAGCTCGCCATCGACAAGACAAAAGAAGTTCTCGGCGTTCCCGATGGCTTTGTTTGCGCCATCATGCCAGGGTCCGACACGGGCGCATTCGAAGCGGCCATGTGGTCGCTGCTGGGCGCGCGCGGCGTGGATGTGCTGGCGTGGGAAAGTTTCGGCGCCATCTGGGTCAAGGATGCCGTCAAGCAATTGAAGCTTGATGATCTGAGAACCGAGCAGCCGTCCTTCGGCAAGC
The DNA here is from genome assembly GCA_047972825.1 of Hyphomicrobiaceae bacterium. Lineage (GTDB taxonomy): Bacteria > Pseudomonadota > Alphaproteobacteria > Rhizobiales > Hyphomicrobiaceae > JAEUMD01. The sequence goes on from JBKEAX010000330.1 coordinate 3,038, forward strand.
TGCCGGATCTTTCCAGAATTGACTTCAGCCGGGATGTCGTCATGACGGCAAACGGTACTACAGCTGGCGTGCGCCTGCCGAATTACGATTTCATTCCCGCGGATCGGGAAGGCCTTGTGTTGCTCGATGCGACATCGGCGGCGTTTGCGCAGGACGTCGACTGGTCAAAGGTCGATGCGCTGACTTTCTCTTGGCAGAAGGTGATGGGTGGTGAAGCCGCGCACGGCATGCTGATCCTTTCGCCACGCGCGATCGAGCGACTGGAAACATATGTGCCGTCGCGGCCCTTACCGAAGCTTTTCCAGTTGACCAAGAACGGTAAACTCAACGCTGGCATTTTCGAGGGCGAAACTATCAACACGCCATCGATGCTGGCTGTCGAGGATTACATTGACACCCTGTCCTGGGCCGAACGCATAGGCGGGTTGACGGAATTGAAACGCCGCGCAGACGCCAACGCGCAGGTGGTCTGGGACTGGATCGAGCGGACGCCGTGGATCGCCAACCTTGCGGAAGACCGGGCGACCTGGTCGAACACCTCTGTTTGTCTGAAGATTGTGGATCCCGATGTGATGGCAATGTCGCAGGATGTTCAGGCGCGGGTGGCGAAAGGCGTTGTGGCGCTGCTCGAAGACGAAGGCGTGGCATTTGATTTTGGTGCCTATCGCGATGCTCCGTCCGGACTTCGGATCTGGTGCGGATCAACGGTCGAAACCTCCGACGTTGCGGCGCTGTTGCCCTGGGTCGAGTGGGCCTTCGGCGAAGTGAAGGCGAGCCTGAGCAAGGCCGCCTGATCCGCATGAGGCGGCAGTCTGGCTTGCTTTCCAAAAAACGTCGTTATGGTGGTCCCGCCGGGGCAACCGCGCCGGAACCTCGGCTGACGTTTGCGGACGGCATTGCCGGCTGATTCCAATACACCAGTGGCAGAATTCTTGTGGTGACTTACGTGGGATATCAGCGCCCACACTGTTGCTGCACCATTTTTTAAGGACCATTTCCAATGTCCAAACCAAAAGTCTTGATCTCCGACGCACTGTCGGAAACCGCCATCGGCATCTTCAAGGAACACGGGATTGACGTGACGTTTGAGCCCAATCTCGGCAATGACAAGGATGCGCTGGCGGCCGCGATTGGCGCCTATGACGGACTGGCCATTCGCTCCGCAACCAAGGTGACAGAAAACATCTTGCAAGCGGCAACCAACCTGAAGGTTATCGGGCGCGCTGGTATCGGTGTCGACAACGTCGACACGAAATTGGCGACGGCCCGAGGCATCATCGTCATGAATACACCTTTTGGCAATTCAATCACGACGGCCGAACACGCGATCAGTTTGATGATGGCCCTTGCTCGGCAGATCCCGCAGGCCAACGCTTCCACAAAGGCGAGCAAGTGGGAAAAGAACCGCTTTCTTGGCGTTGAGGTGTTTGGCAAGACACTGGGCGTGATCGGTTGCGGCAATATTGGCGCGATCGTTGCTGACCGGGCGATCGGCCTCAAGATGAAAGTCATTGCCTTTGATCCGTTCCTGTCGCTGGAGCGTGCGCTGGAATTGGGCGTTGAAAAAGTCGAACTCGACGAACTTCTAAGGCGCGCTGATTTCATCACGCTGCACACGCCGCTGACCGACAAGACACGCAACATTCTTTCTGCTGGTGCGCTTGCATCGTGCAAACCGGGCGTGCGCATCATCAATTGCGCGCGCGGCGGTTTGATCGATGAAGCCGCATTGAAGGACGCACTGTTATCCGGGCACGTTGCCGGGGCGGCGTTGGATGTGTTCGCCGAAGAACCCGCGCGGGACAACCCGTTGTTCGAACTTGAAAACATCATTTGTACGCCGCATTTGGGTGCGGCAACCACCGAAGCGCAGGAGAACGTGGCGCTACAGGTGGCCGAGCAGATGAGCGACTACCTCATTAAGGGTGCGATCACCAACGCGGTCAATTTCCCGTCAATCACCGCGGAAGAAGCACCGCGGCTCACACCGTTCGTCAAGCTGGCCGAGCAGCTAGGTTCGTTTGCCGGGCAGTTGACCGACGTACCCATCAAGGGCATCAGGCTTGAATATTGCGGCGACGTTGGTGAACTCAACATCAAGCCGATGACCGCGGCGGCACTCGCAGGTGTTTTGCGGCCGCTCCTGGCAGACGTCAACATGGTGTCGGCGGCAACCAATGCGCGTGAACGAGGCATATCCATCGAGGAAGTGCTTTGCACCGAACGCGGCGGCTATGAAAGCTATATCAAGCTGACGGTCAAGACCGAAGCCTATCATCGCTCTGTTGCAGGCACGGTCTTCTCCAACGGTCGCCTGCGCATCATCCAGGTTCGCGATATCGACATGGACTTCGAAGTAACGCCGCACATGCTGTTTGTTCGCAATCAGGATCAACCTGGCTTCATCGGGTCGTTCGGATCCGTCATGGGCGATGCGGACGTAAATATAGCGACTTTCAACCTGGGGCGAGAGAAGCCGGGCGGCGACGCCATTGCCGTGGTCGCGGTGGACCAGCCCGTCGCTGATGATGTTTTGGATAAACTTGTTGCGTTGCCGCAGGTTGTTCGCGCGCGCAGATTAAGATTCTAGAATGGCTCTATATGGGTCTGAAAGGCTCGAATTTACTCTGGAAATTATAATGTTGAAATCAGAGCAATAGTCTTTCGGTGCGACGTCTGTAGCCCAAGGCGTGCGTAGGATGGCGGCGCAAGCCCCACCATTTGTCATAATTCGGTCGCGTGCGGCACGCAAAGCTGCACGCGACATTTTTTTTCAACGAAAGGACGAGGTTCATGATGTGCTTCCGCTCTACTGCGATTCTTGCTGGCGCCCTCCTGCTTGCTGGCTCGGGCTGGACAGTTCCGGTGCATGCCGAGCCGGTCACGGTGACATCGCAGATCGAAGCGGTGACGGTGTTCCCCTCAGGCGCCGAGATAATGAGAACAGGAAAAGCACGCATCAATCTGCAAACCGGCGCTGTAGTTTTCTCTGATCTGCCACCAGAAACGATCCCAGGTTCAATCCGGGTCGATGGTAAATCGGCTGGGAAGTTCTCAATAGGCGCAGTCGATACGCGTCGGTTGTTCGTGCCGCAGCATTCCGGTGTCGATGCAGAAACAGAGCGCAAGAGAATTGAAAAAGAAATAGAAGCACTCGATGACAAGCGCAAAATCGCTGAGGCGAAAGTGTCTGCCGCAGATACGCAGCGCACGCTGATCGGCAACCTGACGAACCTTCCCAACCGCCCGCTACCCGCTGCTGGTTCCACTGCACCAGCAGAAGACTGGCCTGCCATCATTTCTTTGATCCAGACCAGCCTTTCCGATGTCGCGCAGCAGCGCTTGCAGGCCGAGGCAGACGTGCGTGACCTTGAGCAGCAGATCAAGGATATGCGCGGCAAGTTGGCGGCTCTGGCTCCATCACGGGAGGAGCGCACGGAGGTGCGTGTCACCGTCACGGCCGAACAGGATATAGAGGCCGACTTCACAGTGCGTTACCAGGTGCCCAATGCGTCGTGGTCTCCCAGTTATGACGCGCGTCTGACGACGGGTTCCAAAGCAACTCCGCCGTCATTGGAGATCATGCGCCGCGCTACGATAACCCAGCGAACAGGAGAAGCGTGGGAGAACGTGGCTTTGCAATTGTCGACAACACGGCCAGGGGCGGGCACAGCAGCGCCCAAACTGGCAACCATGACGGTTGATTATCGCCCGCCAGTACGTCCCGCAGCGAGCGTTCGTCGTGGAGCCGACTACGAATCACGGCAACAGCCTAGTGCTTCTCCCCAAGCCATGGATGCTGCGCCGGCGTCCGAGCCCATTGCTGCCCCACCAATGAGGCTTGCAAAACGCGATTTGGCGGCTGTCACGGTTGCAGCCTTCCAGGCAACCTATGGCGTCTCCGGCCGGGTAACGGTTGCCAACACAGGCGAGGCCAAAAGTATTGATCTCGCCAGCGACAGTTTTGCTCCCTCGCTCATCGCCCGCACCGTGCCCAAGCGGGATGCCAAGGCCTACCTTTACGCAAAAATCGATGTACCGCGCGGCTCGCCGATGTTGCCTGGCGCGGTAGCGTTGTTCCGTGATGGAACTTTTGTTGGCAACGGCCGGCTGCCGTTGCTGGCGGGCGGCGAGGACCATGAACTTGGCTTCGGCAGCGATGACCTGGTCCGCGTGCGCCATTCCATTGTCAAGGAGACGCGCGGCGAAACGGGCCTGATCTCGTCGTCAGCAACCGACGAGCGCAACTACCGCATTGCGGTCAAGAACCTCCATGAACGCGCCATTGACGTTTCCGTATTCGACCACCTGCCTGTATCGCGAAACCAGGAAATCAAGGTGACGGAACTTGGGAAGCCATCGCCAACCGCGCATGATGTCGACGATAAAGCCGGTGTCGTTCGCTGGGACTTTCAGGCTGAGCCCGATGAGGAGAAGACGATCGATTTCGGGTATCGGGTGACGTGGCCATCGGATAAGTCTGTTCGGTACCGTGGCCAATAGTGTCGGGCATTGCCGGCAGATTGATGCGCACCTGACTGAATAAGTGCTGCCAAGCCTGATTACCACGTGGCGGGCGGGATTGCTCAGGCAGATCCCCCTCCCGGAATGCCGGTAAAATTAATGCTTGTGCGGCGCACATTGGGCGTTCTTGCGGTTGCCCCGTCGCAGGCTTCAGGGTAAATGCCTTTATGGCTCCGGTGGAAGTACCGGGGCCATTCGCATGTTTGAAGCGGGTGCTCAAGCTGAATGGCATAAGGGACGAAAATGGCCAACGTTGTCGTGGTCGGCGCCCAATGGGGCGACGAAGGCAAAGGTAAGATTGTGGACTGGCTGTCTGAACGCGCCGACATCGTCGTGCGCTTTCAGGGGGGACACAACGCCGGGCACACGCTTGTCATTGGCGGCAAGACGTACAAACTTTCCCTGCTGCCTTCTGGCGTCGTGCGTGAGGGCAAGCTGGGCGTCATCGGCAATGGTGTCGTAATTGACCCGTGGGCCCTGGTGGATGAGATCGAGCGGCTGAAGGCCCAGGACGTTCCTGTTTCGCGCGACACGCTCAAGATCGCCGAGAACGCGACCCTCATTCTGCCGCTTCACCGAGAACTCGACCAGATGCGTGAAGAGGCCGCTGGTGCCGGCAAGATCGGGACGACAGGGCGCGGCATCGGACCTGCCTATGAAGATAAAGTCGGCCGCAGGTCTGTCCGCGTGCAGGACCTTAAGACTCTTTCCACGCTTGGCCCCAAGGTTGACCGTATTCTGGCGCACCATAACGCATTGCGCCGCGGCCTTGGAAAACCTGAATTGCAGAAGGAAGCAATCCTGGCTGAGCTGGAAGAGATCGCTCCAAAGATCCTTCCCTATATCGACGTGGTATGGGATCTGCTCGATCGCGAGCGCAAGGCAGGCCGCCGGATCTTGTTTGAAGGCGCGCAAGGGGCGCTTCTCGATATTGACCATGGCACCTACCCGTTTGTGACGTCTTCCAACACGGTGGCAGCCCAGGCGGCAACCGGCTCAGGCGTCGGCCCGCGCGCAGTCGGCTATGTATTGGGTATTGCGAAGGCCTATACGACGCGCGTTGGCGCTGGTCCGTTCCCAACCGAGCTGTTCGACGATGTTGG
>JBKEAX010000384.1:0-2040 GCA_047972825.1 Hyphomicrobiaceae bacterium
GGTCCAGGCAGTCCGACCGATTTCTGCAAGAAGGTGGAAGTGATGTCTGGCGGGCGCCTAAAGATACAACACTTTGCTGCTGGCGAACTCATTCCAGCACTGGAAGGTTTTGATGCGGTCCAGGCTGGCACTGTCGAAATGAATGCGGCCAACGCATATTTCTGGGCTGGAAAGATCTTCGCAGCTCAGTATTTCACGACGGTTCCGTTCGGATTGAATTTCCAGGGAATGAATGCCTGGCTGTATAGCGGTGGCGGCCTGGAGTTATGGCACGAACTTTACAAGCCGCTTGGTTTGATAGCGTTCCCGATGGGCAATACCGGCCTGCAAATGACAGGCTGGTTCCGCAACCCGATCAAGTCGGCTGAAGACTTCAAGGGCTTGAAAATGCGCATCCCTGGCCTTGCAGGCAAGGTCTACAAGCAGCTTGGTGTCGACGTGAAACTGCTGCCGGGTGGCGAGATCTTCCCCGCACTTGAGCGCGGCGTCATTGACGCGGCAGAGTTCGTTGGTCCCTTCCAGGATCGCAGACTTGGTCTACAGAACGCTGCCAAGTACTACTACACGACGGGCTGGCACGAGCCATCCAATGCTACCGAACTGCTGATTTCTCTCAACGCCTGGGAGAAACTCCCAAAAGATCTGCAGGAGATTGTCAAGGTTGCCGCCATGGCTTGCAATCTTGAAAGCCATTGCTGGTCGGAAGCCAATAATGCCGATGCGCTGGAGGATCTGGTCAAGAACCACGGCGTGAAAACCGATGTCCTGCCCGCGGAGATCGTTGCCAAGCTCAAAGAGCTTACTTTCGAAGTGCTGGAAGCAGAGGCGGCCAAGGATCCGCGCACAAAGAAAGTACACGAGGCCTTCATGGCATTCCGTGACAAACATCGCTCCTGGGCTGCGATCAGCGAGAAGCCTTATCACGAGTTTCTTGGTTGATGGCGGGGGCGAGCGTGAGCAGGGGCATACTTGCGAAAATCGTCGAGCGCATAGACTGGCTTGTCGCAACGATCGGAAACCTCTTTGCATGGCTCGCGCTCGCCCTTGTGATGTTGGTGGCAGCTAACGTACTCGCGAGATACCTTTTAAGCGCCGGTTCCGTTGGGTTGCAGGAGTTGGAATGGCACGTGATGGGCGTGCTGGCTCTTGCTGGCATTTCCTATGGCATCAATCGGGGAGAGCAAGTGCGTGTCGACATGCTCTACGCCAATTTCTCACCTCGGACAAAGGCGCTCGTCGATGCCGTTGCCGCTGTGTTGATGATCACCATCGCGATCATAATGATGAAGCTGTCCTTTGGTTACGTGGGGCAGAGTTACATGATGCAAGAAGGGTCTCCTGACCCTGGTGGCCTACCGTACCGCTTCATCCTGAAGTCCTGTCTGCCTATCGGGTTCGCATTTCTTGCTGCGCAGGGCGTCGTCGAACTGGCCAAGGCCATCATGAAGCTCGGGCTTGCCGCGCACGCCCATCCGCTCGACAAACCATCGGAAAATTTGAATGGCAAATGAAACTCTGGCCGTACTGATGATTGTTGGCTTCTTTGGCCTCATCATCACCGGCATACCCGTTGCCATAAGCCTTGCCGTGACGGGCTTCGTTTTCGGCTATCTCGGCTTTGGCGCGGGACTATTCAATCTCGTGCCCGCGCGCGTCTACGGCGTAGTGACCAACTATACGCTGCTTGCGCTGCCGTTATTCATTTTCATGGGCGTGATGCTCGAAAAGTCAAAGCTCGCGGAAGATCTGCTCGATACAATCGGTTTTGCAATGGGTGGCCTGCGCGGTGGCATGGCTCTGGCGATTGTCCTCGTTGGCGTGCTGATGGGCGCCTCGTCCGGCATTGTCGGGGCAACGGTCGTGACGGCCGGACTGATCGCGTTACGTCCGATCATCGCGCGTGGCTATGACCACGGTGTCGCTTGTGGCGTGATATGCGCTTCGGGAACTTTAGGCCAAATCAGACCGCCGAGCCTGGTGCTGATACTGCTCGCGGACATCATGGGTGAATCTGTGGGCACGCTTTTCGCTGCCGCACTC
>JBKEAX010000417.1:0-2501 GCA_047972825.1 Hyphomicrobiaceae bacterium
CTTTCGGCAATGTTGGCCTGCCCAGAGCGCAGCGATTTGACCTCGGTGCCGACAAGCACCAAGCCCGCTTCAAGACTGTCGTCGACGCGGAATTCAAAACGCGCCTTCCGGTTCTCGGCGATCCGCTGACGGCCGTCGTCCTTTTTGGCCTTGGAGGCGGCCATCGTTCATGTCCTCGGGTGATTTCTTGTCCAAACCCTGCTTCCAAACCGAGACGCAGAGGCTTGCTTCATTCGGCTGCCTTTTCCGCAGCGCCACCAAATATGCCGGCCTTCTCCATCGCCGCATCGACAATGCGCTTGGTCTCATCGGAAACGGGCACCATGGGCAAGCGCGCATCTGCGGTGCAAAAGCCAAGCCGTGAAACGGCGTACTTTACCGGTCCCGGATTGGTGTCAACAAACATCGCGTCAAACAGCGGCATCAAGCGATCCTGCAGTGACAGCGCCTTTTTGAAGTCGCCAGCCAAGCATGCATTCTGGAGTTCGGAGCAAAGACGCGGCGCGACATTCGAAGCTACGGAAATGCACCCCTGCCCACCATGGGCCATGAAGCCAAGCGCGGTCGCATCCTCACCGGAAAGCTGGCAGAATTGTGCTCCCATCGCCTGACGCTGCAACGAGACACGGGCGAGGTTGGCGGTGGCATCCTTGACGCCGACGACATTCTTCAGCTCAAACAGCCGCGCCATCGTGGCAACTGACATGTCTACCACTGATCTGCCGGGAATGTTGTAGATGACGATTGGCACGTCAACGGCGTCGTTGATCGCCTTGAAGTGCTGATAAAGGCCTTCCTGGTTGGGCTTGTTATAATAGGGCGTGACCACCAGGACGGCATCAGCCCCCGCCTTCTTGGCGTGGACGGCAAAATCAACGGCCTCGGATGTCGCATTTGAACCAGCACCAGCGATGATCTTGACGCGGCCCTTGGCGGCCTCGATCGTCACTTCCACGACGCGCTTGTGTTCATCATGGCTGAGGGTCGGGCTTTCCCCGGTTGTGCCAACGGGAACAAGGCCGTGCGTTCCCTCGCTGATTTGCCATTCGACCAGTTCGGCCAACGCCTTTTCGTCAACCGCACCATCATGAAACGGTGTAATAAGCGCGGTGAATGAGCCCTTGAACATGGTGCAACCCCGTTTTCCTACCCGCCCTGCCTCTATATTGACCGCTGCGGAAAAAATATCATTGGAACAGCGGACATTTGGCGCGGTGCTCTTGTTTTTCTCGAATCTAATCTCGTTTCATTTAATCCCGATCGCCTTTGTGTCGCCAAACTCACTGCACAGTGAATGACGGGTGGCGACCAGGGCTTGACCGTCAGTAAAGTAGCGCTACCCTCCAAACCAGTAAGGGCTCGCGATCTCCAAAATGACGGCTGACGGCATATAGGCCATCATATTTCGGGCGACCTTATGCTTTCGTTACCCGGCCCGCAAGCAGAGCGGAGAGATCTGGGTGCTGGAAAAGGTTTCATGAACAATACATCCGTTCTGCGCCAGCTGTGCGAGCGAACTCCCCGTTTTCCGAATTGGAGTGGCCGTCTGCTGACTGCTGCTTGGGTCCTAGCGCTTTGCCCACTGGCGCTCTTATGCGACCAAACCACCGCAAATGCTCAGATACCGCCTCCCGGCGCCAGTCCGGCACGGACCGCCGCCGCTACCGTGCCCGTGATTGAGCCGCCAGCCTCATCGGCAATGCCGGCAAAGTACCCGAAAGGTGCTGAGCCACCACCCAACGCCGACAATGACGATGAAGCAGCCTACAGACGTTTTGCCGACGAGGCTGTGAGACCAATCCTGGGTCATAAGATTTCCAAAACGGACCTTGAGCGGGTCAAGACCGCGTTCGGAAACCTCCGCAAAGGCCAGGTTCAATCCGCCGATGCGACGGCATCGGCGATGCGGGACCCAACCGCGCGCAAGATGGTAGCATGGTTCAAACTCGTACACGGCAAGGGAACGCCGCGCGATTACCGCAGGTTCCTGGACCAGAACCCTGCCTGGCCGCGGCGCGGCCATCTAACCGGACGGATGGAAGAAAAGCTCTTTCTCAACGGGGCCACGACCGATGAAATCTTGAGCCATTTCTCCAATGGCAAGCCTGAAACCGCACTTGGCCAGGCGGCACTTGCGGCGGCCCATCTGGCCAAGGGTGATCGCGAGAAAGCCCGGCTGCTTGCTGCCACGGCCTGGCGCGAGGGTGACATCCCCTCCGAGCACGAAAAGCAGTTTCTGGAGCGCTTCAAGCCGCTTTTAACGACGACCGATCATCGCTGGCGCCTTGACCGGCTGCTGTTAAATGACAAGCGCTGGAAGGCCGGCCGGAATAAGCAAGCAGCCGAGATTCGCCGCATCATACCGTTGCTGTCTGAGGCCGAACAAACCAAGGCAAAAGCCCGGCTTGCCGTCTACCTTAGAGAGTCTAATGCCCCGAAACTCATGGCTGCAATTCCAGTGGAAGAGAAGGCCGATTGGGGACTTGCGTTCCAGCGGGCGC
>JBKEAX010000563.1:0-1594 GCA_047972825.1 Hyphomicrobiaceae bacterium
ACGGCAGTTGCACGGCGCTGTGCATCCTGCCAGATCGGGTACGCTTCTTTTAAAATGGTCCGACCTTTGGGCGTCAGGTGCAGACCACGTCCACGTCGACCAGCAGGTGGATCCATCGTCAAATGGCCCAGAGCGAGAAGACGCTTCAGGTTGCGTGACAGCGTTGACTTTTCGATGTCGAGTTCATGTCCGATCTCGACAGCGGTAATGCCATCACGCGCGGCGAGCTGTGCAAGCAATGTGTATTGGCTCGCCGTAATGCCAAGTGGACGCATTGCGTCATCATAAACGCGGGTAACAATACGCGACAATTGTCGCACACGCGTGGCTAGGCACGCGGATGCAGCGGCAGCGGCGATATCGCTGATGTCTTCGGTTTCAGCGCTTGGCCGTTCGATTGTTGTAGTCAGATCCATTGTTCTTTCAAACCCCCGCGTCGCTCGTGATCATACAACCACGCACGCCAAAATTGATGCCGCGATTCTGGTAGGCGGGTCAACGCATGGACTGTGGCTTTGGTGTGACGATCGAGGTGGAATCAAGCCTTGCGCAGACAACTTACCGCAATCCACAAGCACCTATATTGGGGATGCAACTCATGGGGTTTGCGTTCAAGCCACTCTGCAAAATGTCCAGAAAACAAACGTATTTCTTGGGTTCATGACATCAACAACATGACTGACGCGGTGGCGGCGATGCCTTCGCGCCGGCCAGTAAAACCCAGCCCTTCAGTAGTTGTGGCTTTAATGCCGACGTTGGCAGGATCGAGCGCCATGATGGCCGCGACGCGGGTCTTGATGGCGTCGCGGTGTGGTCCAATCTTTGGCGCTTCGCACATCACAGTCACATCGGCGTTAACAATCAGGCCGCCACGAGCAGCGACCCTTGCTACGGCGTCTTCCAGGAATATGTGTGATGCGGCGCCTTTCCACTGGGGGTCAGAGGGTGGGAAGTGTTGGCCGATGTCACCATCGCCAAGAGCGCCCAGGACGGCATCGGTGAGGGCGTGCAAAACAACGTCAGCGTCTGAGTGGCCAGCGAGCGCGTGTGTGTGTGGGATCTTGACGCCGCCAAGGATGACATGATCGCCCGAGCCAAATCGGTGCACGTCGAACCCGGTGCCAATATGAGGGCGAAGTGATGCGTTCATCAGCTGGTTGGCTCTTGTTAGGTCGGTATTCGTGGTGATCTTGGCATTGCCGCTGTCGTCCTCGATGAGTGTCACCGGTATTCCGGCCCACTCCGCCAGAGCGGAATCGTCTGTGAAGTCGTCACGGCCGGATTGGGCTGCCTTGCGATGCGCGGCGAGAATATCGTCATAATGAAAGGCTTGCGGAGTCTGGGCGCGCCATAGGTTCTCTCGCGGGATGGTCTCCGACACTTGCCCCGATTTATCCGCTCTCTTCAATGTGTCGGCGAGTGGCACCGCTGCAAGTGCGCCGCGGCCATCACCATCATTGAGTGCGGAAATGACTTTGCAAATCGTGGCCTGCTGCACGAAGGGGCGGGCGGCGTCATGTATGAGCACCTTGGTGATTCCCCTGCCGGACAACGCCTCCAGCCCGTTCATTACGGAAATCTGGCGTGTGGCGCC
>JBKEAX010000591.1:0-2640 GCA_047972825.1 Hyphomicrobiaceae bacterium
GAAACCTGGAACCTGCGCGGATACTCGCTCAGCACTTTTTCGAAAGGCTCACGCGGCGAAATCTGCCAGTGGGTGGCAAAGTCATCAAGGCCGCCATAATACAGCGCTGTTGATCCAGGCGCGAAAGCCAACGCCCAGACCGGACCATAGGGATTTTGATAGGTCTCTATCTCCGTCCAGTCAGCAAGGCGGATAACGCGGATGTTCCCGTCACCTGCGCCCAGGGCCAGCAACCCCGGCTTGGCGACCGCCGCGATTGCCAGCACCGGCCGTTCGAAGGCCTCAAGTTCTTTCACCACATCGCCCGATTTGCCATCGACCACGATCACGCTACCGTCAAGCCCGCCAGCGATGAGTGTCTCGTTCCTGCCCGGCACACGTTGCAGAACATTGAGCCCCCAGCCATGTTTGAAAACGGGTCTGACCAGTGCACCATCCGCCCGCTTGAAGAGCCGCAACACACCATCATAGCTCGCCGTGTAGACGTTTTCACCGTCAGCGGAAAACTGTGCTGCATTCACCGGGCCGCCATGACCTTGCAACACTACGCCGTCCTTGAAGCTGGCAAGGTCCCATACGCGGGCCGTCCTGTCCCAACTCGACGTGACCGCGAACCGACCATCGTCAGAGACAGCGACGTGATTGATCTTGGCCGTGTGCCCTTCAAACTTGTGGATGCGCTTGCCGGTCCGCAAATCCCAGACCGAAAGTGCACCATCATCACCCGCGGCCAGCACTTTTGAGGTTGCCGGCACGAATGCCACCGCATTCACTGCCCCGTCGTGCCGATCCAAGCGATGCAAAACCTTTGGCACATCGCCTGATACGTCCCACACCATCAAAGCGTAATCAAAGCTGCCGGTGGCTGCCAGCGACCGCGCCGCATCGACTGCGATGGCCTTGACCGGACCACCGTGGCCCATGAGGTTTTCAGCCCGTGGTGGGCGCTTGGTTGCATCAGCCGGTTTGCCGGATGCAGCATTTGCGGGGACCGGCAAAAGACTTGCGCACATCACCAACGCAACCAACGCAAGAGCTGGCAGGATCACAGCCGCCTTGCCACACAAGGTGCGCAAGCGCCGCAATCCTGCATTGCCGTGTTTCCAGGCGGCGCCAAACGATATGCGCCAAGCACTCCGGTAGCGCTTTCTACTCGGCTGGCTGCAGTCGTTCATCGGACCCCACACCGGACCCTGGCGGCGCATCACGACCTTGCTCCGTTTCTTCCGCAGCCCAGACGCTGTGGTGCTCCTTGGCCCAATTGACGTCCACTTCGCCAGAGCCCATCGCATCGAAGGCACCCTCCATTCCGATCGTGCCGATATAGATGTGGCCGAGGATCACACAGAGCAATCCGAGCGCCACGATCGAGTGCCAGGTTACGGCGTACTGCATTTCCTCCACCGGCGTCAGTCCGGTTGGCAGGTTAAACCCTAGCGAATTGAGCGCCGTAAAGGTCTTGTCGAAAAGTGAAAACTCGAAGGGCAACAGCAACGACAGCCCACTCAACGACAACGATAGACCGCCGATCATGATCATCCAGAACAGGATCTTCTGGCCGGCATTGAACTTTTTTGCCGGTGGATGTGAATGCTTCGAGAACAGTCCGCCCGCCTTCAACAGCCAAATGGCGTCATAACGGTTTGGGAAATTGTGGCGTACCCACAGCAGGAAGCTCAACACCAGCCCAACCATGAACGCGAATGCGACATAGGCATGTATCCACTTCGATCCGGCCGCAAAGGAGGCAAACGCAGCTTTCCCCATAACCGGCAGAAGCAGGTCGCGACCGTAAAGTGCAACCAGTCCGGTCGCTCCCTGCAACAGGAACGATACCGCCATTAGCCAGTGCGACATGCGCTCCAGACTGGAAAACCGCGTGATGGTCTTTCCTGCGAGACCATGTTCAATCCGCACGGTGCCGCGCACGAGATAGAAAAGTGCCAAGGCCGCCAACATGGCTGCCATTGCATAGCCCCCCCATTGGGGCAATTCATTGCGTCTCAGTTCTGTCCATTCCGTTCCTTCGGCCTGCACTAGAATTCCGGAAGCGTGATCGGGTACTGACACCGAACCGGGGACGCCTTGGCGAAGTTTCTTCCAAAGCTCAGCGTCGTAGTTGCCGCCCTGTTGCGGAATGGTTTGCACAAGCCCTGGGGCGTTACCCTGGGAGTTGTCCTGATTGACAGCGTTTGCAGGAGGGCGAACGGACTGTGCTATTGCAGTGGGCGTCAATGACACAATCGCCAGCAGGGCAAGCATCAACGCGCCAAGCAAAGAAATTCCGGAGCCTCGGGGGCAGAACCCAAGCCTGCTAAACGTGCTCGATCGTATGGTCATGACTGGTTTCCCCAACCAATTCAATTTCAAATGAATAGGCGGCATACAAAGGGCGGCCGAAGCCGCCCCCTGCCGTTCAACGCGCGATGCGCGGCCACGCGCGATGCGCGGCCACGCGCGGCCTAATACATCAGCCCTGCGGACCAGGGTAAGCCTTGCCCCAACCCCAGGCGCCGGAGCCAAAGCCGCGGGCAACGACACGCTCGCGGTAGATGTTGGAGACGATGTCGCCATCACCCGCCAGCAGCGCCTTGGTCGAGCACATTTCTGCACAGAGCGGAAGCTTGCCTTCAGCCAGAC
>JBKEAX010000616.1:0-6315 GCA_047972825.1 Hyphomicrobiaceae bacterium
GTAATCAGTTCGCCAATGCCTTTGGCAACCCTGCTGCGGCCTTCGAAGCCTACCAGGAGCAAGCGCGCAAAAACATGCAGATGTTCGAGCAAGCGCTTTCCATGTGGTCTCCGTTTGGGCCAAACCCGTCCGGACTCAAGAAGCCGGAAACATCTGGAGCAGGTGCGGAGCCGTCTCAGCATGGCGCAGCTAGAACGGGGGGCAATGCTCCTGAAGGCGGAGCCGGTGAACTGGCTGAATTGAAGGCGCAGTTGGCTGCCATGCAGCAGAAAATAGAAAAGCTCACTGAAGATCGAGAATGAATTCCAGGGTGTAACAGGCCTGCCCCCGCGCACCGGCAGCATTTTTATTTTCAGATTTATAGAGGCAATTCGGCTTTACGACGCGTCCGGGCTCATTGTTATTGTGTCTCGTCCCTAAAATCGCGTTCACTCTTCACGAAATCGCGAACGCGCTCTATTTTCTTTTGTTTTGGGCATGTTCTTCACGCCGAACCGCTACACACTTCAGCTGAACATGTTCTTATCTCTGGAGCATGTTCTTCACGCCGAACCGCTACACACTTCGGCTGAACATGCTTTAGATCACGTCAGCCAACAATGTGCTTGGGAGCATAGGCGCGGGTGCGGGCTCGTCGACGTAGTTTTCGGCTGGAATTGGCTGACCGTAGTAATAGCCCTGCAGATAGTCGACGCCTGCATTTGCAAGAATTCTAGCGGTTTCCACGTCTCCGACCCACTCGGCAACGGTCTTCAATTTGAACGTACCGGCGATTTCCACCATCGTATCGATGAACACTTTGTCGTCGTTGTCACACGACAAGTTTTTTACAAACGCGCCATCGATTTTGAGCATGTCGACGTTCAGTCGCTTCAAATTCTTGAACGACGTGTAACCCGCACCGAAATCATCAATCGCAACCTTGCAACCCATGTCCTTCAGGCTGTCAACAAAGTGCTCTGAGTGTTCAAGATCCTCGATCGCCGCCGTCTCTGTGATTTCAATAATCATCCGCTCTGTGATGTCGCGCTGCCCCTTGGTCAGCTCGCCGAGTGATATCAGCCAGTCGTTGTCCGATGACGTTAACCCCGAAACGTTCATTGCGACTTTCAGGTGGGGATGAGTTTTCAATAGGTCGACGACAAGCTCCAACGTACGGTGGTCGATCAGGCGAGACAGGCCTATCTGCTCCGAAGTTGGGATGAAATCTCCAGCAGCAATTATGCTTCCGTCTTCCTTATGCAATCGCAGCAGACACTCGTAGATTTCGGGAACTTGCGTTTTCGCATTGACCAGCGGCTGCAAGACCAACCGCATTCGATTGTCATCAAGTGCAGAAATCACGTCATCGGCAATCGAAATAGACCTCTGCCGCAATGACTCACGCGTTGAACTCGGCACGTAAGGCACGAAGCAGTCGCGGTGTATAAAGCGCGTGTACTCCAGAGCCTGTAGCGCAGCTCCCATGGCTTGATGTGGTGTTGCAGACTGGTCTGGCACGATCACGCCACCAATAGAAATGGTCGCCGTTAACGGACAGGCCGTCGTGTGGAAGGAAGCGGAGCGTACAACCTTGATGAGCCGTTCGGCCGCAATTTGCATTTTTGCCGAGCCGCATTCGCCCAAAACTACGCCAAACTTGTTTGATGAATATCGGCCAAGCGTATCTCCGGCCCTGATCGTCTGCCTAATCAGCTGGCCGACAGCCGTGATCAACTCGTCGCCAACATCGAACCCGAAAGTCTCGTTGATCATCGACAGATTGGTGATCGAGATCATTAGGAATGCCGATTGTTTTTGGTCGTGAACAGAGCGGGTGATGACAGCGCCGAGCGCTTCAGTCAGCCGGATCCGGTTCAATTGCCCTGTAAGCTCATCATGGTCAGCGTGATACAGCGGCTTTTTTTGATTGACGCCCTCATCGCCAATAACGCGCACGATGCCACGCGCCCGCACCGGCACGCCGTTCTTGTCGCGCCACAGAAAACCGCGATCCTCAAGCCATAACGACGCGCTGGAGCGCCGACCACCAGGTTGGAACCTGAACTGAATATAGTACGGCGTTTCTTGCAAGGCTTCGTCATGAACAGGACTTGAGATCACTTCAAGTCTGCGGCCGACATGTTCCGATGCGATGAGCGCGTTGAATCTCTTGCCGGTAGAGACGCGATCAACGTCAGCGACCTTAAGAGCTTCAGCTGCGTTGGCGTCCCATTCGACCGTGTCGCTCGTCAGGTCCCAGTTATATGCGGTTTCATGCACGCTGGATCCATCACAGACGGGGGCGTCAGCTACCCGCTTGGTTGCCGGGAGGTACACCTTTTCCTGCGCCAAGCCATGCGTGGGGCTGGCGCCATTGGCAATCAATTTGTCTGGCACTCTGGATGTTCCAGCTTGGTTGCAGCGGCAATTTGCTTCAGACTTCACCTATTGAGGTGCCGCCAAAAATTGTTTTTCCTTGCCCAAAATTAGGTGCAATTTACTAACAAGGCTTAAAAAAGGCGGTGGATCTGAACAATGTTTGTTCAGGAATGAAAATGGACGAATGTGTTGCCACACTCGTCCATATCCGAAACTTCGCATTGTACCGCCATCACCTGAATGGTGGTGGGGCTGAAGGGTGTGGGGCTCTCAGCCTTGAAGGCCGCCGAAGCCGATGTCGCGCCGCGCCACCCGGATACCGATTGTATATCCCGCAACGACGTCAATCAGTGTCGCGACCATGATCATGAAGAAAACTGATGTGAACGCACGGTCAACCAGGAGAAACTCGACAAGGCAGGCAATGAACACCAGCATTGAAAAGCCGTGATCGAGCAACGAGGCGGTCGAGGTGTATGTCGCCTTCAAAATCTCAACAAACAGCACCAGGAACGTCGTGAGAAGAATGAGATCGCCCCACGTAAACGTCCAGTATGCCCGTACGCCCTCTGCATCTGGACGCATTGACGGGAGCGAGAAGATTACCTTACGGAGAATATCATCCGCGGCGCTGCCTCCTCCCATCAGAACGACGACGTTGTAGACGATGAATGCAATGATCATCAGAGGGATGGATCTGAGCGACATTCGAGTACCCCTAGCTTTCCTGACTGTCCCACCTAGATCACGTTCACTTTCCACGGAATCGCGAACGCGCTCTATTTTCTTTTATTTTGAGCATGTTCTTCACGCCGAACCGCGTACACTTCGGCTGAACATGCTCTAGCGCGGGATTATGACAATTTCAGCGCATAGGATTGTGGCGTTAAGCTATATGCGATACGCCGACTGCCGCGTTAGCGCATAAATCCATCCGCGATATAAACGCTAGCATGCCACCGCCCTGCAAAGCCACCGCAGTCATACGTTGAAAGACAATCCGCGTTGCGTGCAGATTTAGACGTCAGCCTTGGGTTCAAGGATCTTGCGGCCGCGATACATGCCTGTTTTCAGGTCAATGTGATGGGGCCGGCGGCGCTCGCCCGACTCTTTATCTTCAATGTATGTCGGTTGTGCCAACGCATCGTGAGCACGGCGCTGACCGCGCTTCATGCGTGAAACTTTGCTTCTCGGAACGGCCATTGGACTACTCCATTCGTGCCAGTACGCCCACAAAGCCCTTGACCAACACGTAGCCAAGACCTCGCGGGTCTAATTTTCGTTGAAATTCCAGCACCTTGACGATCACGATTCCGTGCCGTCACCTTACATCTGGAATGCTTCAGCGCGCCTTATACTGGCAAAACCGCGCAAATGCCAGCCCCGTGCAACATGCCAGGCACCATTATGATGAGCTGGGAATACAGCCCAAACCACCAAATATGGCAGCACGCGCCTGGATTATACGCGCCAGCCGCGACGTACCCCGGCCCGGCTTGCCGGCATTGCGACTTATGGGATTTGGCAGAGACACGGCGAGCAGGGCCGCCTGGCGCTGGCCAAGGCTGCGTGCTGAAGTTTTAAAATGGTATCGTGCTGCCGCCTGGGCGCCAAATACGCCAGGACCCCACTCAGCAATATTCAGGTAGACCTCCAAAATCCGCCGCTTCGGCCATACGAGATCCACGGTGACTGCCAGTGGCGCCTCCAGCGCTTTGCGCAGATAACTTTTTGACGGCCATAAAAACAGGTTCTTTGCGACCTGCATGGTGATGGTGGAGGCACCTCGCGGTGTCCCATTTCGTGCCCGGCGGATCGCCGCCAGGACCTCTGCTGGATCTATGCCCCAATGCTGGCAAAATCGTCCATCTTCAGAAACCACGACAGCCTTTTGCAGGTTTCGTGAGATTTTCGTTAGTGGAACCCACTGATGTGAGAGTTTCTCACCCTCCATCACACGCCAAGCCATCAAGGGTGTGCCTGGCGGATCGACGAACCTGAACAGCACGATCAAAAGGAACATCGCCGCGTACCAGACGGCGAATGCCACCGCAGCATACCGCAATCCTGTGCGCAGATACCTGCGCCAGGGCTTTGCCTGCGCGACTTGAATATCTCGCGTTTCAGTAGGTTGAAGGATTGTGGAATCCGGATACCAGGCGTGCGAGTAGGCGCCAGCAGCGTGCGGAAATCCACGGCCTTCAGAAACAGATGATGAGGCAGCAACTTCTTCCTGAGCATCTGCGAAAGCAGCCTCGCTGACAGGGCGCTCAATTGGAGCGTCCTGGAAGGATTGCCGTGGCAAAGCCGGTTCGATACGGGAAAATGTATCGTGTGGTGCTGGCAAGCTGGAAGGCTGCGCTGACGATGGAAGCTCAGATTTCCAAGAGGAATCATGGGTGGAGGCTTCCCGCGGCAATTCTTCCTGCTGGATCTGAGTTTCGTATGGTGGATCTTGCGTCTTTGCCTCTCCCTGCGGCTCCAGCGGCTCAATCGCTTGCAAAGATGCCGGCGGCGGTTCTTGCGCGGGGGGGGCTTTGTCCTCCTCGTTCAACGGAGCGGGAGTGTCCAATTTCAATTGGTGGGAGGGCTGTGCGGGTTGTCGTGAGCTTTCATTGTCTGCCTTGCCGGTAAACGCGATCGACGCGACATCGATGGCCGCAGCCGCAGGCACGACGGGAACCAGCAGAGGCAGAAGGCCCGGGGCTGCTGGGCTTGGCTGATCTTGACGCGGCTTCATCGCCGCCGCCACGGCACCCCGCGCAGCCTGGCGAGCAAGCAAAACGCCTGAAGGAATAATGGCGCGCGGCATCTTCTGCGGCAGGGCAGCGGTCAACTGGCCCACAAGACAAGATAGTGCTGCGGTTACGCGCACCCCAGCCTGCGTCTGACCGCCAGGCCAATCCGCATCAAGATCATGTTTAAAGCCGTTCAACGATCCGCTCATGCTGCCCTTCGGCAGGACCGGTGCTATATCCCGTCCTGACCGTACGCCGTCCGGCCTGCCACTCGGCTTGGCCGCAAATCCAGACTATCCACCGCTTCACTCTCTCAGGGCCTTATTAAAACACTGATGACATTCACGCAAAAACTCGACCGGGCCGCATTTGCGACCGAAAATCGCCTTATCGAACTTCTCGACCGTTTGGCGCCGCCGGAGACAACATCCATGCGGCTTGCCAGTGCCATCCGCCACGCCGTTCTTGGTGGTGGCAAACGGTTCAGGCCGTTCCTGGTGATAGAGAGTGCAGCACTATTCGGCATTTGTGAGAATGCGGCACTCAACACCGCTGCGGCTTTGGAGTGCGTCCACTGCTATTCTCTGGTGCACGACGATCTGCCGGCGATGGACAATGACGTTATGCGGCGCGGGCGGCCGACCGTCTGGCATGCCTATGACGAGTGGACCGCTATCCTGGCAGGCGATGCCCTGCTTACGCTCTCCTTTGAAATTCTGGCACAACCCGAAACTCACGCGGATGCTTCCGTTTGCCTGGCACTGACAAATGACCTCGCCAAGGCATCCGGTGCGCGCGGCATGGTTGGCGGGCAGGCGCGGGACCTGGAAGCAGAAAAAATCGACGGCGCCGATGCGGCAACGCTGGAGAGCATCCGCCGCCTGCAAAGCATGAAGACGGGTGCGCTGATCCGGTTTGCATGTACTGCCGGACCGATCCTTGCGGGCGCCGGTGCAACGGACCGTGAGCGCATGGCAAGATTTGGCGACGTGGTGGGCTTTGCTTTCCAGATTGCCGATGATCTGCTTGATGTCGAAGGCACTCCTGAAGAAGTGGGCAAGGCCGTTGCAAAAGATGCCGAGGCCGGCAAGGCGACACTTGTATCCTTGATGGGACTTGATGCCGCCCGCGCAAAGCTAGCCGAGCTGGAGCGCGAAGCCATTGCTCTGATGGAACCCTATAACGAGCGTGGTGAGACACTTGCAAAGGCTGCATC
>JBKEAX010000281.1:0-3929 GCA_047972825.1 Hyphomicrobiaceae bacterium
TGAACGCCTCCTCGATCTCATCTTCGAGAAATCTATCAGAACCACTGCTTTGCCCGGCTGGCAGTCTGCTGGTCATGGCTCCCCCCATGCTCTTCGCGACGTACCACCCTCCCCATGACCACATCAGCGCCATCAACTCGCGGCAAAAGAATGGCGATACAACGAAAAAGTAGAATTCGGCTGGGAATCAGGGTGATTCTATACTGTCCCAGCCGTTTATGCGGATTGAGCGCTAGTGTGGCGTCGCGCCTTAGTTGATCGCTGTTGCGGCACGCTGGGTACCAACTAAGGAGCGATAAACGCCACACTAAGCCAATGATTTTGCTAGTGGCCTTCATCTCGCGCCAAAATTGTATGCGGTTGCGGTTATGTTTCAATTTTGGCGCGACAGGCCACTAGAGTATCCGTGTTGGTCAAGGCGAAGAGAGTTTCCATTTTCGATGGTCACGCAGCAACGCGTTTGCGATTCCGTGAAGCGTGAACGCGATCTAGATGCGACGCTGGGCGCTTCCAATGCTCGTTACGATTGGCGATAGCAGAAGCCCGGCAAGTACCGGAGCCATGAAAATCGCCGTGTGCAAAGACATCGACAGTGCAGCGGCGGTGAGCACGATGCCGATTGTCACATGAACCCAGTGAAAACCGAAGGCCTCCAACAACGATATCCGTGATGCCGATCGCCGTTGCGTCGCCCAGCCGCTATCCCGGCCTGCCAGAATTTCAACCAGACCGCGAACATGCACCATCATCATGACGGGGGCGAACAGCGTGCTTACCAGCGTCTCCAGAGCCGTTTTTCCAAACACGCCGATGCCCTGAAAAACGCTCAGGTTCTGGCGCCAGATGTAGGACGCCGCGCCCGCGATTTTCGGGATGATGAGGACAAAAAGCGTGCCTATGAGGACCTGCAATCCAGCATCGGGATCAAAGGTTGGCCAATGCGGGAATAGTGATTTCTCGGTGGAAAAATAGGCGGTAAGTCTGCTCTGGTCGTATGAAATCAGCCAAAGCCCGATGGCAAGCAGCAGTGCCCACAAAGCAGACGACACATAGGCAAATATTCCAAACAGCAAATGAGCG
The DNA here is from genome assembly GCA_047972825.1 of Hyphomicrobiaceae bacterium. Lineage (GTDB taxonomy): Bacteria > Pseudomonadota > Alphaproteobacteria > Rhizobiales > Hyphomicrobiaceae > JAEUMD01. The sequence goes on from JBKEAX010000281.1 coordinate 1,081, forward strand.
CGGCTCACGGCCGAAAGACCACCCGCCGTAACCACCGCGAGATGTTGGATGTTGCCCTGCATCCAGCGGCGGTCCCGGACGGCCATATCGACCATGGTTGGCGGACCTTCTTCGCGCGTATCCTCAGCGCTCGTGATGAGATCAACACGCCAGCCGGCTCTGCGAATAAGAGCTGCCTCGACGAAGTCATGGCTCTGGATATGCCCGCCAAAGGGGCGTGGCCCCCGCAACACGGGAAGACCTGCGGTTTCAGCAAAAACCTTGGTGCGGATGATCGCGTTGTGCCCCCAGTAGTTGCCTGAAGGCCCTTGCCAGGCGGCAAAACCGGCTGCAAATGCTGGCCCATAGACGTTGTTGGCAAATTGATTGGCGGCGGCAAACCAGCTTGCAGCACCCGTCAAGCGCGGCACGGTCTGGATCAACCCTGTGTCGTGGTTGTTTTCCATGGCGCGCGCCAATCTTGCCAGCAGATCAGCAGACATTTGGCTATCGGCGTCAAAAATAACAAAATGGCTGTAGGCGCCGCCATGTCGTGTCACCCAATCGGCAATATTGCCAGCCTTCTTCGAAGTGTTTTCTTCGCGATAACGATAGTGAACCGCCACTTTGCAATTCTGCTTCAGGGCTGAAAACGTCGCAATTTCATGCGCGCGTGCGTCGTCGGTCCTGCTGTCGCTCAACACGAACACATCAAAATGCTGTAACAGGCTGTTCGCTTGCAACTCGGCATCAAGTTGTTGAACGGTCAGTGCGATGCGCTCTGGGTCCTCATGGTAGATCGGAAACAGCAGTGCAGTCTTTGTCGAAAGCGATTGTCCTGCATCGGGAAGTTTGATGGTGTCAAAACCCGACCCCGAAATAAAAGTTGCGGCCCCGGCCACGGAATTGGCAGCCCCAAAGGCCACCCATAAAAACAGCGTGCATGCAATTGCCATGAAGACATAGTGAACCCACGTACCGCCGTTCTGGAGCGCCAGGGCGAGGTATAGGCCGCGCGCAAAAAACGCTGTTACAACCAATGTGGTTACCAGGATCAAGGTGAGAACGAAAGTTGATCCGATTGATCTGGCAATCTTTCTCGGCCGAACAGACAACGACGCGTGCGGCCGCCAGCAGAGCGATTGCTCCGTCATGGCCAGCGGGTTCAGCGGCGCGCGCAAGTTCTGCGGAAAGGGGTCGCTCGCCGCGTTGGAGAACCTAGTATTTTCACTCATTTTCGTGTCCACCGGTAAAACCAGGGTTCAGGGTTCTTGGTCAACTGTCCCGCGTCGCCGGCCTTGCGCTGTAGATCCAGCCGCAGATCGGAGGTGTTGCCGTCCTTCGGATCGAATTCGAAGGAAACACGCAAACCGCCGGTCAACGAGTTGGAGCCAACCGAGATATTTTTAATGGTGCCGTGCGATGCCGTCGCGCGCGTGGTGAACTCGCTTGTTTCCATCGGTTTTTCGCCATCCTTGTAGTCGACGACGAACAGGACCTTGCCGTTGCCCTTTTTGGAGAAATGCGACGGCCCTGAGCGCGTGGAATGCACATAAGGACCCGAACTGCGCGTCGGTGTGTCGTTTTGAACATGAAGCCGGTACGTGTAGTCATATGTTTTGCCAGCCTTCAGCCGGGCACGCGGACGCCAGAACGCGACGATGTTGTCATGAATTTCGAGTTCCGTGGGGATCTCCACCAGCACGACACTGCCCTGCCCAAATTCAGACAATGGCTCCACCCACACGCTCGGGCGCAAATCGTACCTGGCTTCCAGGTCCTCGTAGCGTTCAAACCTGCGTTCGCGTTGAATCAACCCAAAACCCCGGTTGCCTTCATCGACAAACATGCTCATCTGCAGCTCCCGTGGATTGGCCAAAGGTCTCCAGATCCGCTCGCCCCAGTTGTTAAGGATCGCCAGGCCATCTGAATCATGAACCTGCGGGCGATAATCCGACAGTCGCGAACGGTCGACCGGACCGATCATGTACATGCTGGTGAGCGGCGCAATGCCAACCTCGTTGATGTCTACGCGCGGGTAGAGGGTGGCTGAAACGTTGATCGTGGTACTGCCGCCGGGCCTTACAATGAAGGTGAAGGCGCCGCTGGCCGAAGGGCTGTCGAGCAGGGCATGTATCTTGATGCTATCGGCACCTTGCTCCGGCTTTTCGATCCAGAACTCGCGGAATTCGGGAAACTCCTCACCCGATTGGCTGGCTGTCTTTATGGCAAGAGCCCGCATCGACAATCCATATCTCTGGCTCGCCGCCAGCGCTCGGAAATAGGTCGCGCCCTGGAAGACAATAACTTCATCGGTTCTGGTCGGATCGTTCAAAGGCCAATTGATGCGAAACCCCGAGAGCGGAATTGCCTCGTCTGAAGAAGCCGAGGGAGAAGGTTCTTGTGCAGAACTCCTGCTGTCGACAAAGTCCTCATGGGTTGCACGCACTTCGACAGGTTTGCCACCTTCAACCAACCACAGTTTAATCGGATGCTTGAACAGCCAGCCCATAGGCAACAGCTGCACCTCGAACTTGGATGGAGAATTACGCCAGCGTGCGCGATCGGGTTTGAACCGGACCTGGCGATATTCGTCGTAAGACGAGGCCAGTTGGTTGCTGGTGACGGCTGGCGGTTCGACATAGGGTTTTGCCGCCAGCTGCGCGGCGCGCTCCTTGACGTATATCGCCGTATCACCGGCACCGGTCACGGCTGTCGTATCTTCGGCCACTGATGGTGTTGCGTTCAACAAGATGCCAAGGGATAGCATCCCGGCAAATATCCACGCACGCTCGTTATTCACTTCCATAGATCCTGTTGCCCAAACATTCATTCTGCATTTGCCCCCAAACGACAACGTGCGGAATTTG
>JBKEAX010000629.1:0-3232 GCA_047972825.1 Hyphomicrobiaceae bacterium
CCCAGGCATTGACAGCATGGCTACCCCTCGGCTCTATGCGGCCGATTGAAACGCCTTCGCCTATCAATTGCGTACACGGCCAATATCAACCCAAAATCCAACAGGTCTCCGCCAGTGTCCAATGCCGCGCCCCGCCCTCTTTCAGCCCTCAGGTCTGCCGCACTTTCGGGGCGTGTGCGGGTTCCCGGAGACAAATCGATTTCGCATCGCGCCTTGATGCTTGGCGCCCTGGCTACGGGCAAGACACGCATTACGGGGCTGCTGGAGGGTGAGGACGTCATCAGGACTGCAAAAGCCGTTACGGCGCTTGGAGCAGCAGCTGTAAAGGATGGCGAGAACTGGGTTGTCACCGGCCGTGGCGTTGGTGGGCTTTCGCAACCGGATGGGGCCATTGATTTCGGCAACTCCGGCACTGGTGTGCGGCTGCTGATGGGGGTCATTGCCGGGCATCCCATTACCGTGACGTTGACCGGGGATGCCTCACTCTCCAAACGACCGATGCGCCGCGTTCTGGCGCCGCTCAAGGAGATGGGCCTCGAAATTGCCGAGGACCGTGAGACGCTCCCACTTACCTTGAGGGGCAGCGGCCAGCTCGTACCGATCGTTTATGAGCTTCCGGTTCCCTCAGCGCAGGTCAAAAGCGCGGTGTTGCTTGCCGGGCTCCATACGGCTGGTGAAACCACCGTGGTCGAGTGCGAACCAACCCGCGACCATACCGAGCGTATGTTGAGATATTTCGGTGCGGATGTGCGCACGGAGGTGGTGGAGGGCAGAACCCGGATCACAGTGGTTGGCGACACTGAACTTCAGGGGAGGGATGTGGTGGTTCCCGGCGATCCTTCATCGGCAGCCTTCCTTGCATGCGCTGCGCTGCTTGTGCCTGGCTCTGATGTCACCATCGAAGGTGTTCTGGTCAATGATACACGCACGGGCCTTTACACCACGCTGCGGGAGATGGGCGGCGACGTGACCTTCACCAATACTCGCAAAGAAGGCGGTGAACCAATCGCAGACATTCGCGCGCGGCACTCCAGACTAAAAGGCGTGAGCGTGCCTGCGGAGCGTGCCCCTTCGATGATTGACGAATACCCCGTGCTTGCCTGCGTGGCGGCATTTGCGGAGGGCGACACACAGATGCACGGCCTGGCCGAACTCAAGGTCAAGGAGAGCGACCGTCTGGCTGCCACCGCTACCGGGCTTGACGTCAACGGCGTCAAGGCCACGGTCAATGGCGATACGTTGATCGTACATGGGTCGGGTGGCAAGGTTCAGGGGGGAGGTGTCGTCGCGACGCATCTGGACCACCGCATTGCCATGGCGTTCCTAACCATGGGGCTCGCCAGCGATGCGCCGGTCACAGTCGACGACACGGCAATGATTGCAACCAGCTTTCCCCAATTTCTGGGCCTGATGGGCGAGCTTGGTGCGAGCTATCGGTAGAGGCCCGTGCCATTTGCAGTGGGGATCGGTGTCATGCAGCCTGGCGCTGCTTGCCTTTGCCCGCAGTGACGACGCGTTTGGCTGGCAGCACGATGATTGCTCTGGTGCCTTCACCCACGGTGCTTTCCAGGCGGAAACGGCCGCCGTGCAATCCTGTGAATTGGGCAACAATATGCAACCCAAGGCCGGAGCCTTGCAACGGTGGACCATTGTCCGCGGCGAGACGCTCGAAGGGCAGAAGTACGCGTTCTATGTCGCCGGGCGGGATGCCAGCCCCGTCATCAGACACAGCGATTTCCGCCTCACCGCTTTCAAGCTGACGCAATGTGACCACAACGTTGCCGCCTGCTGAACCGTAACGCACCGCATTGGATGTCAAGTTCAGAACCGATTGGAACAGCGCTCTTTCATCGCCACGCACCTCTGGAACAAGACCTTCGACCTCCATGCAAACATCAACATTGCGGGAGGCGGCCTCAGGCCGGATCAAGCTGAGGACACGCTGCGTGATTTCGTCGAGACCGACAATCTCGTCAGAAATTTCGTAGCGGCCGGCTTCAATGCGGGCGAGATCCAAAAGGTCATTGGCGAGCGACAACAGATGGCGCGCGCCCGTTTCAATGTCCCTGGCAAATTCCTTTCGTGTTTCACTGCTCAGACGATCCCCCTGGTCATTGGAGAGAATTTCGGAAAAACCGATGATCGCATTCAGTGGCGTACGGAATTCGTGCGTTACCGTGCGGAGAAACGACGTCTTGGAGGCGTTGGCGGCATCAGCCTTTCGGCGCTCCTCCAAAGCGGCAGCGCGCGCGGACATCAGGCGGTCTGCCATGGCATTGATCGTCGCGGTCATCTCCTTGATTTCAACGGGCAGAAACCGGCTGTCTTCCTTGATGCGTACTTCATCATCACCGTCAGCCATCTGCCGCGCAGCCGCGGTGATCCTGGCCAGGGGGCGTTCGAACATGACGGCCAACAGCAACGCCATAGCTGCCGCAAGGATCAGCCCCAGGGCGAACACCATGAGCGATGACAGTTCGATTTCTCGTGCGTTGGCGTGCAGTTCTTCGACAGGCTGCGGCACCATCACGCCCCAGCCTGCGCCTGGAACTGCAGAGAAGCCAGCCACCACGTCCCCTTTCAACGCGGGCGAATAGAACGCAACAACACCTTGCTCACCATTGCGCATGCGCTTGACCGCCGACACCTTGGAGATGTCGTGCATTTCAGCAATCCAGCTATCACGGGGATGAGCGAGAATCTTGCCAAACTGATCTACGATGGCAGCGTGCCCTTTGAGACCGAACGAAATCGCTTTGCCGAGGGCGACGAAATAACCTGTCGAAAGCGTTCCGACCGTCAACCGGTTGTTGTTGCGTTTGACTACGAAGAGGACTGGCGCCGCCTTCGAGCCACGTTCGACACCTGAAAATACGGTTTCTCCGTCGTGGGCTAGTTCTGAGAAATGTTTGGCACGCGACCCAAGGAAATCGTTTGCACAGGGACTACCCACATCAACACTGGCGATAACGCGTTTTGTCTCCAGATCGAGAAGGCATACGTTTTCGAAACGGAGGTTTTCCAGCAGGCTGGCAGTTGTATCCACCTTGGTGCCCTTCATGAGGGCATCGGAAACAAAATTGAACGTTGCCGTGACGTCCTTGTGGTAACGCTCCAGGGCTACGCTCAGGTTGCGGGCAATGAGCAGGTGGCGGTCGTGCACCTCGTCGAATTCATCCTGCAATGCTCTGGATTGCGGCCACGCCCAGAACAGCACAAGTGGAACGGCCAC
>JBKEAX010000633.1:0-4566 GCA_047972825.1 Hyphomicrobiaceae bacterium
AACAAACCACGCAGGCCTTCGGCAGCTAATATGCCACCAGCAACACCCGTCGCCGTGGTCATCGCCGAGCGGAGAAAACCGCCACCTGCCGCGCGCTGCGGTTGGGCATCGCGCGCAGCCGGGGCAGAAGAGTTACCTTTTGCTCCCCAAGCGCCAGAAGCGCCTGCTTGCGGCACCGATGCCGCTTGGCCGCGATATTCGTGAGAACTGCGCGCGGCGACCGGGCGACCCGCCTGGCCTTGCCCCAAACGGCCCGACAAAAAGCTGCCTCCCGAAGCGCTTGCAGACGTGCTGGTATCGCGTTCAGCTTCCAGCGCCTCAATGCGCGCAGCGGCCTCCTGCAGCTGATGTTCATAGACGAGAACCGTCTGCACGAGCATGTATGCCGCATCGGGTGAATTGCGCACCCAATCCTGGATCAGCGCCTCGGCTTGCCGGTCCTTGCCGTCTAGGCGCTGTGCCGAAAGCCGGTCGAACAGGTCTTCGATCATACGTCGTTCGTCAGGCGTCATTTATGTGTCCTCTGGTTGCCAAAGACACACCTGATATGGGTGGGCGTTTCTACCTGTTGCAAGTGCGGCGCTGCATTTTTTAAAGATTCGCAAGCCAGTCCGGGGCTGACGATCAGGGCGCCCATGCCAGAAAATTGGCAATCAGTTTCAAACCAAGAGTCTGGCTTTTTTCCGGGTGAAACTGGGTTCCGGCCATATTATCGTTCGCGACAAAGGCCGTGATGGGCCCACCATAATCGGTGCGGGCAACGATGTTTGCTTCGTCTTGTGCAACGAAGTGGTAGGAGTGCACGAAATAGGCGTGCAGGCCGTCGCGCCCTGTCGGAATACCATCGAGAAGCTTGTGCGGCGTAACAATGTCGAGCGTGTTCCAGCCCATGTGCGGAATCTTCAAGAGCGTATCAGAAGGCGTGATGTGCGCTACTTCTCCCGCAATCCAGCCTAAGCCATCTGTCACGCCATGTTCCAGGCCGCGCGTTGCCATCAATTGCATGCCAACACAGATACCCAGGAACGGGCGTGCTTTCACCCGCACAGCATCATCAAGTGCCTCATGCATGCCAGGCACTGCTTCCAAACCCCGCTTGCAGTCTCCAAATGCGCCGACGCCCGGCAACACAATGCGATCTGCCTTGGCGACAATATCCGGATCGGCTGTCAAAACGGGGCGAAGTGTGCTGCCGCTTTCACGGACTGCGCGCTCGAACGCCTTCACGGCGGAATGGAGATTTCCCGACCCGTAGTCGATAATCGCAACGTCACCCATCGGGGCCAATCACCCCTTGTGTTCGTGGGACTGGAACCCCAGGCGGCGCTTGGCTCGCGCCAGGGCGTGTGCACCGAATGCAGACTTGGGCTTAGCGTTAGGAGCTACAAGACTCGCCTCCGACAAATCAGAAACGACACTTTCTGATCGCAGCATCGGCTCATTGGGGAGCCAATCTTCAAAGAAGCGGCGTTCGCAATCATCCAGGCCCCGACCGGACACGAACCCGAGTGTAACCCAACCTGCATCGTTGAGTTTTGAGGTCTTCAACCAATGAGCCTCGAAGCCAACAATGATGTTCATGGCCAACAGCATGAGGCCGAACAGCGCGTCAGCGAGGCCAAACGTTGCCAGCACAGCATAAACGGCTACGGCAATTGCCACATAACCCACGGTGGCGAGCCAGAGACGGTTAACCAATAGCCAGAGCGGACCGAACAAGAAGGCGGCCCACCTGAAACCGTCTTTCAAGAACAAAAGTGCCTCGGCCCGATCGATACGATCTGCCGGCGCTGATGGAGGCTCGTGGACTGTAAATACGGTCATGCGCTTTTGAGTCGGAAACGGCCAAACTGTTACTATCATCCGGTGAGCGTTCCTTTCGTCGAGGGAACCCGGCCCGCCTGACGCGGATCCTGGCTCACGGCCTGACGCAAGGCGCGCGCCAAACCCTTATAACAGGTCTCCGCAATATGATGGTTGTTCTCGCCGTATAAATTCTGGACATGCAGGGTTATGCCGGCATTCTGGGCAAAGGCTTGAAACCACTCACGAAAAAGCTCCGTATCCATCTCGCCAACCTTGGAACGTGAGAATTCCACGTTCCAGATCAGGTAAGGGCGACCGGAAACGTCGATCGCGACGCGGGTCATGGTCTCGTCCATAGGCAGGTGGACGTCAGCGTAACGGGTGATGCCGACCTTATCGCCAAGCGCCTTTGCAAGCGCCTGCCCCAGCACAATGCCGGTGTCTTCCGCAGTGTGATGATAGTCGATGTGAAGATCGCCCTTGGCGCGTAGTTTAATGTCGATCAGGCCGTGGCGGGCGAGTTGCTCCAGCATGTGGTCGAGAAAACCAATGCCCGTTGAAATGTCATATGCGCCAGTACCGTCGAGGTCGATCTCGGCGGTGATCTGGGTTTCCTTGGTCTTGCGCTCGATTTTCGCTGTGCGGCTCACGGGCGGGTCCTCGCTCAGTTTCTTGCCCTCGTTGTCCCAAGCGTTTATCAGCTCAGGTTCCGGCCTGCCAGCCTATCGGTCAAGCCTGCCTGGGCTGACTGACTTGAAACTGCGACCGTCGAAACCTTTATTCTATCGAATTGCTTTGACCTGATGCACCTATGACAGAACCTCATTATCCAAATTCTTCCGCCCCACAATGGCACGGGACGACGATTGTTACCGTCCGCAAGGACGGGCAAGTGGTGGTGGCCGGCGACGGGCAGGTAAGCCTTGGGCAGACCATCATAAAGGCCAATGCGCGCAAGGTGCGCCGGCTCGGCAAGGGTGATGTGATCGGTGGTTTTGCAGGGGCCACCGCCGATGCGTTCACGCTGTTTGAACGCCTTGAAGCCAAACTGGAGCAATATCCGGGCCAGCTGATGCGGGCGGCGGTGGAACTAGCCAAGGACTGGCGGACCGACCGCTATCTCCGCCGGCTTGAAGCCATGATGATCGTTGCAGATGCCACAACGACACTTGTTCTGACGGGAACGGGCGATGTTCTTGAGCCGGAAGGTCACGTCATGGGCATCGGCTCGGGCGGCAATTTTGCCTTGGCGGCGGCGAGAGCATTGGCGGACCAGCCACTATCTGCCGAAGAGGTCGCCCGGCGAGCGATGGCGATTGCTGCTGAGATCTGCGTCTACACGAACGACAGCGTCGTTGTCGAAAGCCTGAAATCCGACAAATGACAAGCAACACTCTTTACTGGACCCTTCTGCTCGCGGCGGGGATCTTCGAAGTCGCGACAACCACGGTGTTCCGCTACACTGACGGTTTGACACGCATTGTTCCGACCATCAGCTTTTTTGCGCTCGGTGCGGCCAGCTTCTATCTTCTGTTCAAGTCGCTCAACGTGATCCCCATCGGCACCGCCTATGCGGTGTGGACCGGCATCGGAGCGGCGGGAACAGCGCTGATCGGCATCGCCTTCTACAACGAACCGGCAACGACGGCGCGGCTTGTGCTGCTGACCTTGCTGATCGGCTCCATCGTCGGCCTCAAACTTGTCTCACACAGTTAACACTTGAGAGTATCCACGCTTCGACATGACCAATTTCTCACCTCGCGAAATCGTTTCCGAACTTGACCGTTTCATCGTCGGACAGGGCGATGCCAAGCGTGCAGTCGCTATTGCGCTGCGCAACCGCTGGCGACGCCAACAGCTTTCCGACGAATTGAAGGATGAAGTGCTGCCCAAGAACATTTTGATGATTGGCCCGACGGGCGTGGGCAAAACGGAAATATCGCGGCGGCTTGCCAAGCTAGCGGGCGCCCCCTTCCTCAAGGTCGAAGCCACCAAGTTCACCGAGGTTGGCTATGTTGGGCGCGATGTCGAACAGATCGTGCGCGATCTTGTTGAAGTGGCCATCGGGCTGGTTCGTGAAACCAAACGCAAGGAGGTTCGCGCCAAGGCCGAGAAGGCCGCGGAAGAGCGCGTGATTGATGCGCTCGTTGGGGCGACATCATCACCTGGAACGCGCGATTCGTTTCGCCGCAAGTTGCGGGCGGGCGAACTCAACGACAAGGAAATCGAAATCCAGGTCGCTGAAACGGGCGGCGGCATGCCGATGTTTGAAATTCCCGGCATGCCCGGTGCCTCGATGGGTGCGATCAACATACAGGACATGCTTGGCAAAGCATTTGGCGGGCGAACCAAGTCAAAGCGCGTGACGGTCGAGGACAGCTACAGCTTCCTGATCCAGGAAGAAAGCGACAAGCTGATCGATGCCGACCAGATAACGACGGAAGCGATCAAGATCGTCGAGAATGACGGCATCGTGTTTCTCGATGAAATCGACAAGATCTGCTCGCGATCCGACAATGCGCGCGGCGGTGCGGATGTGTCGCGCGAAGGTGTGCAACGCGATCTGCTTCCACTGATCGAAGGAACCACGGTTGCGACAAAGCACGGGCCTGTCAAAACAGACCATGTACTGTTCATCGCATCTGGTGCTTTTCATGTGGCGAAACCGGCCGACCTATTGCCCGAGTTGCAGGGGCGCCTGCCGATCCGCGTTGAACTGACGGCGCTGACGCGGGACGATTTCCGAAGAATCCTGACTGA
>JBKEAX010000315.1:0-1741 GCA_047972825.1 Hyphomicrobiaceae bacterium
CAACATCCTGCGTGAAGTAGTTGGCCTTGAAGCGCAGGAAATCGTTATGCGTGAACAGCCGGTCAACCGACGAGTTGAAGCCAAACTCCCAACCCTTCTGGATTTCCGGTTCGAGGAACGGGTTCGGGAAAAAGCTCTGAGCCGGACCTGCACCGGGATGGTTGCCGCCCATGAACGTTTCGTTCACCGTCGGCCCACGCATCGCCTCCGCATATGTCACGTAAGGCTGGAACCAGTCCACCGGCTTGACAGCCAAGGTGATCTTTGGATCAAAACGGCCGTCAGTGCGATCAACTTTGTATGGCCCAGCAGGCATTCCCAGCGGGTTGCCTGCGGCGACCGATCCTCTGCCATCAAGCTTGAATTCATCATAACGCAGCCCCGCAATCAGGTCGAACATGCCGTACGAAAATGTCGTCGCAGAGAACAGACCCGATATGGCGCTTTCGCCACTGGGGTTTACGCCCCGATCAGGGCGGGCAGCGCTGTTGATGACATCAAAGTCATCGTGGAAGTACTCATAACCGTACTCTGAGCGGACATTGACGTCACCGAGCCGGAACTTCGACACGTTACTGATATCAAAACCGGTGCCGACATCATTGATTTCACGACCATTCGCAGCACCGCCAATCGGATTATTGTAAAACCCGCCATAATTCATCGTCACGTCGCTACGGTACGCATTGAATCTCAGGTTCACCAGATTCGTGCTGACCGGATTGTAGTTGTAATTGAATGTGTAGATATCGGACGTAATCTTCTGGTCGTAGGAGTTGGCAAGGAAGTCGTTTCGATAGAAAACGCCACCAACCTTGAACTTGTGTTCCTCGTTGATCTTGAACTCGCCCTTGACGAGACCGGAGCGCAGATCCTGCGAGGTGTAGGGAACAATCATGCCGTCCCCATTCTCGAAATCATCCGGATTGCGGCCGCTGATCGCGCCGACAAAGCCGACATTACCGCTCGACACGGCACCAGCAGCCATGCCGGTCCATTCCTGCGAATTCGTGCCGTAGGATGCGGTCGTCAAGGCGCCGACCGTCTGGCCGGGCTTCAATACGTCGATGATGTCGAGCGTACGGAAGTTGGCTGCACCTGCAAGAGCACCCGCACCACCTGCTGTTGACACCGCTCCGCGGGCAATATCTACGCCGGCGAGAAGTGATGGATCGACATAGGTAAAGCCCTGAGCCTCATGGCCGGTGAAGCGGAAGTTCTGACGAACTCCATCGATCATCATATTGACGCGACCGGAGCCCTCGAAACCACGAATATTAACGGCAACACCAGGGTTGTTAGGGCTATCACGCACTGAAGTACCTGGTACGGCGCGCAACACATTGTTGGGATCGGCTGAACCAAACGTCGCCATTTCACCACTACCGATAGAACTTACTGCCGCTGGCGTATTGTAAACCTGTGTCTGCATTGCAGCATCGCGTGCTTCGCCGGTTGACGCGGTCTCAGGCGTCACCTCGACCGGCTCAAAAATCGGCTCAGGCTCTTCAATCACCTCAGGCGGCGGAGCCGGCCGAGGCTTAGGCTTCGGCCTAGCCGCCCTTCTTGGCGCCCGCCTTGCAGCAGTCGGCGCAGGCGACGGCTTCGGTTTTGCAGCGGCAGCACCAGGCGGGTCCACGTTCACAGGCGGCAACACCTGCGTCTCAGAAGACTGAGCCATAGCCTGCCCAGCGAAGATCGCAGATAGCGCAATAGCGCTTGTGGTCGTTGCTAAAGCCCC
>JBKEAX010000054.1:0-15933 GCA_047972825.1 Hyphomicrobiaceae bacterium
TCCATATCCAGCTCTGCCAAAACCCGTTCCAGTCGTTTGCGCAGCGGGGCCGGATCATTACGCAATGCCGCTGCAGCAAGCGGTGCGCACAATAGAATTATTCCAAGATTGGTGTTGCAGCCAGCAGCCTCCATGCTTGCGGCAACGGCTGCCTCGATGCGTTCGCCAAGCGAAAGATCCAGATTGGCAATGAATGGCGCTGCGGCCTGGGCCGCAGTTTTGAAGTGTTGAACGTCCATGTCGTGACCGGCGGCATGCACGTGCACGTTGCCGGGTTTGAGGGCGGATAATTCCGCGAGACAAGCGTCGCGAAATGCGACGGAAATTTCTTCAGGTGCTCTATGTGGGGATGCGGTCATGCGTTGCCGCTCAGGTTCAAGGTCCGGCCTTGGCGCAGACTTCTGTGAGGAAATCCTCGGCGAGGGTCCATGCGATATTTACGTCGGTTATCGACTGGAGACCCTTCCAGGCTGGATTTGAGTTGATTTCCAAAACGTTCAGGTCGCCGTCAGCATTGGCGATGATATCGACGCCGGCATAATCTACGCCAATGGCTTCGGCTGCAGCCAGTGCCAGTCCTGCCAGCTCTTCGTCATCGTGATTGTCAATGATGGCGGCTGCCGCACCCTGGTGGATGTTGGTCACCCAGTTGGTACCTATGCGGGCCATGGCACCCAGCACCCGGTGTTTGGAAACGAAAACACGCCAGTCAAGAAAGCGCGTGTCGTCGTGCCTGCGCAGGTAGCGCTGCATGTAGTAGACATCGCCGACCGCATCAGGCTGAGGAAGGTCTTCCGGACTGTCAATCCGGCGGATGCCGTTGCCCTGGCTGCCAAACAGGGGCTTGGAAACACACGGCGCGGCCTGTTCGCCAAGGAATGTGCGGGCGTTGCCGATCCCTTCAGCTGTTTGCGTCGTCGGCACAGGCAGGCCGGCGCGTTGGAAGAAGAATGTTGCGGTTGATTTATCGACGCATCTTTCTATGGCGCGGGCGTCATTCCACACCTTGACACCGCTTTCGCGCAGGGCGTGGAGGATGCCGAGGCGCAGGGTAATCTGTTCGAGCGTTCCAGTTGATATAGAGCGCACGAACACGCCATCAGGAAGACTGCCATCGAAGCCCGGAATGGAAATGCCGGATGGCAGCCTCGTGTCAAATCCGCAGCTCTTCAATGTCGTCGTGACGACCTTGGCTCCGCGCGCCTCGAATGCCGTTCTAAGCTGGCGCGCGTGCCAGTCCCCCCCACCGGCTTCCACGAACAATGCCAGACGCAATGGCCTGCCTGATATGCGTTGCACGCTTTGCTGGAAGGTTTGCGTCATGGTCAGTTCAGTCTTGTCATCCTTGTTCTCGTTGCAAGCCGGCGGCCAATCAGGTCTTGAAGCTCGCATCGATGATCTCAGGCGCCAGAGCACCGCCATTGAATGTGCGACCTGTGTCGAGGTTTGACACTGAAACGCAAGCCGGGCTGAAGAGCATCGGGTCGATCTTGTAGAAATCTCCATCGACAGCGGCGAAGATTTCCGCGAATGGGCGACCATAGATTTCGCAGCTGCGGCTGGGTAGCTTCTGCGCCAGTTCTTCGGCGCGGTCATCTTCGCCGCGCACGAACAATTGGACGCGGCCACCATAGATGATCGCGTCATTAGTGCGGCCCATGGCTTGTATGAAATCAGGGATCGGTGGAGCAATCGGGGTGGCGCCGTAGCCATCGACGATGTTTTCAAGCGGGAAATGCAACTCATGGGCCTTGTGCATCGCCACCTCAAGCACACGCGCTGCGATCTGCACGGTGCCCGCCAGACTGCCGGTCGGCGCATAGAGGACGGTCAACCCCGACGGGCTAATTCCGCAAGCCTTGGCGATGTTTTCGGCGACAGCGTCGGGGGGCGGGTTGTCACCCTCGATCACGATTGATGTGCAGCCGGATTTGTCGGCGTAGCCCAATTCTTCATAGAGCTTCTCGACGCGTGATAAGGCGCGAGCCGGCCCCGAACCAAGTGCGAAAAAGCCGGTTGCTTCGTCCTGGATTGACCAGCCCGCATATTGGCTGCCCAGACATGCAACTACGGGGTTTGTCGTATGGACCATAAGGCCGAGCGGCCAGTTTTCCAGTCCGGACTGATTGGTGAAAGAAACGGTGCCGAGCCCGCCCAGACAGATTTCACCAAGGCGGCGGCCGGCTTCCAGACCGCCGGGCGTTGCCGCACCACAATCAATGCGCCTTTCGCCAGCTTGACCTGTCGAAACAATGCAGCGCAGCGCGGATGCATCTTCGACGAGTTGATCGACAAGACGTTGCGCTCGCGCTGAAACGCTCGCCTGCACGCCGCTCTGATTATCATTCATTGGGATGTCTCCTCGCTTTTTTGAGCGTGACCATACAGCATGGCTTCGAGTTGCCACAGCCGTTCCTTGACCAGTTTTTCTGCTTTCTCAGAACTTACAGCAGTTGCGTGAACGGTCGCCAACGGTCTGTATCGGGAAATGCTCGTTCCCGGAACAGCCCGGTCGCTGGCCCATTCCGGCCAGGCGATGTCGGGAACCACGATTGGGGCGCTGTCGGCATAAAGGTATGCTGCTGCGCTCGGTTTTGGTGCCCATGACGCAGACAGGATGGGCGTTGGATCTTCACCTTCAGCTGCCGCAATATGGGCTTTGAAAAGCGTGCCGCGGTCGTCGTCAAACACGTCAATGCTGGCGCCAGGGCGCGGGTTCACTTCCAAGAGGCTGGGCGTTCCTTCGTTAACCATCAAATCAAAAGACACCAACCCTTTGAGTTCGAGGTGGCGGGCAACGTCCAGGCCGATTTCGATGAGGCGTGCTTCCAGGTCTGCGTCCAGGTCAATGCTGCCGGCAAGTCCACCATAGCGGAACGGACGGCGCGGCATTGGCGAAACCCAGGGCTGTGCGAAGGCGAAGGCGGCACCTTTGGGTGACACGATGCCAGTCATCGACAGGGGCAGGCCCTGTTGTTCGCGCTGAACATAGCGATGTGCGCCGACCCGTGCCTGGGCACGGCAACGCGCAATATGGACCCCACCACTGGCGCCGATCCGTTTGCTCAGCCAGCCGCGCGCATCGACAGGTGGTTTGTCGCGTGTTTCGGGGTGAACGATCCCCACTTCATCGAGCAGGGCAAAAAAACGGACAGGGTCCTTGGCCGCGCGGATGGTGTCGGCGGCGCAACCCAACACCGTGAAGTGTTCTGCCAGACGTTCGACGAGTTCGGGGTTTTCTTCAAATCCGGCACCCAGTATCAGGCCTTGGGGTGGACGTGGCGCACTTTCAGCCAAGCGTTCCAATGCTTGCAATAGCGTCTTTGCATGAAACCCATGTTGCATCGCATCGGGGAGAACCTCATAACCGTGTGCAAGCGCTGCTGTGTCGAGGTCGCCGAAGGCATCGACAACGAGCGGTGCATAGCCAGCGCGCCGGGCGGATGCGGCAAGCGCCCGCCCGGAAAAGGCTGCGATCAACACAGTCGGTTGCGACACTACGCTATATGCCTTTGCAGCAAATCAGCTGCAGAAGGTGCGCGCCAGAGCAAAGGCGTCGCGGAAGTCGAAGTGAACCGGTTTGTCGGACGCGATCATTTGCTTGAACAGGCCAGACTCCGTCTTGTATTTGACATCGCCAATGGCCAGTGGGCCGACGCCCAGAGCGTTGCAGCCCGGCAGCGGTTCGCCATTCATGAACAGATCCATGCCTTCCACGCCGGCGGGAGGCACTGCGTTCACGTCCGCAATCACCTTGAGGTTCTTGGCCAGTTCCTTGTGTTCCTTGGAGACAACCTGTACGCCTGCTGCGGCGGCTGCAAAGATGACGTCGGCGCCTGCGATAATGTCGCGTTTTTGTTCCGGGGTTTCGCCGGGTACGGCTTCCAGATCCACACCGAAGCGCTCTTTAGAAACCTCAGCCGCCTTGATGACTCGTTCAACGCCGCGATGGGCCACCAACTGCACTTTGGCGCCTTCAAGTGCGGTGATGATCGAGGACGCGAAGCCAACGACACCAGTCGCGCCGAAGATCGCAACCTTGACGCCGTTCCAGTCTGAATTGAATTTGTCCTTGAGGATCTTCTCAACGCAGGCAACCATCGCTGCGGCCGTTGTGAACGAGCCTGCCGGATCTGCAAATGTGGACAGTTCAAACGGCGGTACCATTGCTTCCTTGGCCGCCTTCATCATGTCGAGCGCGAGCAAGGCGTCCTTGCCACCAAAAAACACCCCTGTCTGGGGGCCGTAATTGGGTGGCCGCGAAAAGATTGCATCTTGTACCAACGCCGTCACCTTCTTCAGCTCGACGTGGGTATAAGGGATGATGACCTTGAAGCCGGCGTCCGTAGCCATGTTGACGTCGAAAGGGCTGACGTGTTCAGACGGATCGAGCATGTGAAGGATGGGAGTTCCCTTATCGGACATGCGTTACGCTCCTTTATTTTATTGGCCGGTTTCAACGGCATTGCGGATCTCGACAGCGGCGCCCGTATTACGGCCAGCAACGACCATCAGTTCGAGCCCTTGCGCTTTAGCGTCTTGTGCGAATGATTGAAAGAGGGCGGCGGCCGTTTTCTCGCTTTCCACGAATGCAAACCCCGTAGGCCCCCAGGAACTCTGGCCGATGCCGACCGCGCCGCTCGCGGCAAGCTTACGTGAGATATCGCCGACCTTGGGGTTCGACCACGGGCTGCCACCCTGGGCGCTGGCAAAGTGTTTACCCACTTCGGCCTGAATTTCGGAAATTGCCGTGCCGAATGTTGTGAGGTCCGCTTCCATCAAGGCTGGCACGGCCTGCATCACCACCAGATGTGAAAGGTGTGCTGCTGCGGATCGCGACATGGGAGGCAGTGCTGCGAACGCTTCGTTCTCGCGATCGCCATGGACGCCGGTGGCGCTGCGGTCAAGAACAAGGATAATGCGCCAATCTTCGGGCATTGCTGTCTGGATCAGCACTGGTGGTGGGGCATCGCTGCCGCCCTTGCCGCCATCGACGATGAAGCCACCTTTCTCAAACGAGGCCATTCCAATGGCTGAGCGGCGTCCGCGATCCATCAGTGTGCCAATTATTTCGAGGGGGTGACGCACGCCTGACAACCGCAATGCGGCAGTGGCGACGGCAAGCGCAAGTTGGGTGCCAGAGCCGAGGCCGGCGTGAGCAGGTATCGCGCGTTCAATGGTTACATCATAGGCGCCAGTCAGGTCGAAAGCCCGTCGCAGATGTGCGATAGCTTTCAATGCACGCGCACTTTCGGGCCCGCGCGCGCTATCCTGGCTTGCCCTACGGACCGTCAGTCTGGTTGAAGGCGCGTCGACAGCCAGCCCGATACTGCCGTAGCGCCGACCCAATTCCCCGTTCAGGTCGATGAAACCGAGGTGCAGGCGCGCAGGTGCAGTAACGCTCAGGGCCTGGTGCTCGGTTCGGTCCGCCATTGGGAAGTCCTTGTTGTTCGTTGGGCGCGGGTGCAGATAAGAGGACTGGGATCGCGCCAATGGTGATGGATGCCATCAATATGGGAAGAGATAAGGGAACTTAACATGTCGCAGGAACGGGAAAAGCCGATGCCGGAGGGTGAAGTCAAGGCTTGGCTTGAAGAAAATTTGCCAAAATGGCGTTTGGAGGATGGCTGGATCCGGCGAACATATAAGACAGCAAGCTGGAAAAGCACGCTAATGGTCGTCAATACGGTGGGTCATTTGGCTGAAGCGGCCTGGCATCATCCTGATCTGACGGTATCTTACGCGTGGGTCGAAGTTCGGCTGATGACGCATTCGGCGAAGGGAATCACGGCCAAGGATCTGGCGCTGGCGTCAAAGATTGAAGATGTCGTGCAGTGGCAGCCCGGCAACGAAGGGCAGGGCCTTGAAGGCACCCCTCAAGACGACCAACGGTTTGCCTATATCAAATATGACAGGTAAGGGCGCCTCGATGGTAAAACATCGAACGCGCCAAGCGGCGTGACTGCGGCGCCGGGCGAACAGCCCGCCCTGGGGCGGTTCGAACTGCCACTGCACACATCATGAACGGACTGGCATGAACACGTTTGACAAGGTGAGCGGCCAAATAGCGCCAAGCAAGGCCGATCTGGGGGATGCGCTTGAGTATCCCTATGATGCCATCGTTGCGCTGGGCTCCAACATTGGTGATACGCGCGCCAATATGGCCAAGGCATTGGATCTGCTTTGCGCGGATGGAGTTGTTCGCGTCGTCACACGTTCACGCGATTTCAAGACGCCGCCTTGGGGCATCACGGATCAACCGTGGTTTGCCAACGCATGTGCATCGGTTCGTACCGATCTTGATGCACATGCCTTGCTGCTTCGCTGTCTTGATGTCGAGCGGCAGCTTGGGCGCGTCAGAGCGGAAAAATGGGGTCCAAGGGTTATTGATCTGGACGTGCTCGTGCACCGCGATGGGGAAATCACCGAAGATGACCTGCTCCTGCCTCATCCGCGCATTACCGAGCGTGCGTTTGTTCTCGCACCGCTTTGTGACGTGGCTCCTGATCTTGTCCTTAAAGGCAAACGGGCGGTTGATTGGCTGGGCGAATTGGACCAGACAGGGATTGAGCCGTTTGCGGATTCCCGCGTGGTTGCTGCGGCGGATTGATTTTGCCGTGGGGTGTTTTCCCGAAACAAAAAACGGCGCCGCCGTTGTGGGCTGCGCCGTATTTTTTTAAATTATCGCTCAAACGCGCTGGATCATTTCGTCAGCGTTTTGAGATAAGCAATGATGTCCTTGCGGTCGCCTTCCTTTTTCAGGCCAACGAAAACCATCTTGTTCTTCGCAATGTAACCTTTGGGGTCAGCAAGGTAGGCATCCATCGTTGCCTCGTCCCAGGTCTTTCCAAATTCCTTCATCGCGGGCGAATACTTAAAGCCCTCGACTGCGCCAGCAGCGCGGCCCATAACGCCGTCCAAGTGCGGGCCAACCTTGTTCTTGCCGTCAGTGGCGTGGCATGCCTTGCACTTTTTGAAAACTTTCTCGCCCTTTGCGACATCTTGCGCAGACGCCATCGTCGGCAGAACCATCATAAGGCCAGCGGCCAAAATCCATTTGCGCATGTTTGTTCCTTCCTCCCTTCAGAGCCGGATAGCAGGCCTCAATTCAAACAACATGTCGAATGAGACCCCGAATTATAACCTTTGGATGTGGCAACAGTCGTACGAATAGCTGCTGCGGGCTGCGACAAACTGTTCATCCTATTGTCATGCTAAACAAGTCATTCTTAACGGGGCATGAACCCGCTTGAACCGCGTAGTAACATGCAGACACCGGTAGATTAAGGTGTTTTTGCACCCATGCGACGATAGATGAAGTCTGGTGCCGGTTTGTGGCTTTCCTCTCGTGCCACTTTCGCCCAATTGGCGTGGTGGGTGGAAAGAGAACAGGCAGGGTCGGTGTTGGCGGCATCGCCCGTCAATGCCAGTGCCTGGCAGCGGCAGCCACCGAAATCGATTTCCTTCCGTGAGCACGATTTGCACGGTTCCTTCATCCAATCGGTGCCGCGGTACAAATTGAACGCTTCACCATTCAGCCAAATGTCGCGCAAGGACCGGTCTGCGACGTTGTCGAAAGTCAATCCAGGCAGACTTTCTGCTGCATGGCAGGGGAGAACACGGCCCGATGGTGTGACGTTCATGATGCCGCGCCCCCATCCGCCCATGCAGGGCTTGGGATATTTGGCGTAATAGTCGGGTACGACAAAGTCGATCACGAGTATGCCTTTGAGCCGCTCCTGTGCGGCCTTGGCAATCCGCGCCGTTTGCATGAAGTCTTCTTCGGTGGGCATGAGCGCCGCGCGGTTCTTCAACGCCCAGGCATAATATTGAATGTGCGCAACTTCCAAGCGCTGGGCGCCAGCCTGCACGGCATAGTCGATGATCTTTTCCAGGTTATGAATGTTCTGGCGATGCAGCGGTGCGTTGATGGTCAATGCCAGACCCAGTTCCTTGACCCATTGCGCGACTTCGCGCTTTTTCGCAGAGCCGCCTTTGTAGGCGCCAATGCGGTCCGCGTTCTCTGGGTCCACGTCCTGGATGGAGAGCTGTACATGGTCGAGGCCGATATCGGCGAGCCGTTGCAGGCGTTCTTTCTTCAGCAGTACGCCGGCCGTGATGAGGTTGGTGTAAAGTCCCGCGTCAACGGCCGCTGTGACGATCTCCTCCAGGTCCTTGCGCGCCGTTGGCTCGCCGCCAGACAGGTGCACCTGCAAGATGCCCAGTTCGCCTGCCTCTTTCATCACGCGGCACCACTCTTGCGTGGAAAGCTCGGTGTTGACACGTTCCAGTTCGAGCGGGTTGGAGCAATAAGGGCACTGCAGCGGGCAGCGATGCGTCAGTTCAGCAAGCATGCCGACGGGGGCATTTGCGCAAATGGGAGTCGCTTCCAACTCTGCGGTGAGGGACGAGGTGCTCATTTCATTCATGACTTCACCACTCCTTTGTCTGCAAGATCTTGCAACATCTCCATGATGTCGGCGCGGATTGTTTCCTCGGGCGCCTGGAATTCACGAGCGAGCTGCGCGGCGATGTCCGTGACGGTGCGGTCGCCATCACACAGCTTCAGGACTTCAACCGCGATCGGGTCAGGGCTGAAGACCCGCTCGGGTCCCAGCAGCACCCAGGCGTCGCGACCCGCGTCATGGCGCAGTTTGATGTGGCGAGGCATCTTCGGTTTGGTTTGCGCCTCTACCATCAGCCGTGTTGGGCGGGTCGTTTCACTCATCTTTACATACCCTCTGGATGAAACGCGCCGGGTGGAATGTTGCCGGGCTCGTAATAGGCATGATGAAGCGCATCAAGCTGCACCCACAGGACGTTGCACTTGAAGCGAACCGCATTCACGCAGGCGTCCTGTTCGCTGCGGGTTGTTGCATGATCCTTGATGTACTGCAGGGCGAAGTCGGCATCGCGTGGCGCCTGGTCCAGTCGGCGCCGAAAGTAGGCCATGACCTTTTCGTCGATGAAATCGTAGTTTTCCAGCATGCCAGAAATGCGCTCGCGGTGGATCTTCGGCGCGAACAATTCAGTCAGCGATGATGCAACGGCGATGGTCAGCGGTTCTTCGCGAACGAAGTTGACGTAGGCTTCAACGGCGAACTTCGTTGCCGGGAGCGCGCCCTCGCGAGAGATCACATAGTCACGATCAAGGCCAAGACCGTCGGTCAGCACCAGCCACCGTTCAATGCCGCCGGGTTCTTCAGGTCCGCTGCCATCATGGTCCAGGATGCGGTGCATCCACTCGCGACGAAGTTCGCGGTCGTGACAACGCGCCATCAACGCGGCGTCCTTGCGCGGCACTGCAGACTGGTAGCAATAGCGGTTGAGCGCCCAAGCCTGGACCTGCCCCTTGTTCAGTTTGCCACCATGCAGGAGCTGATGGAAGGGATGCTTGTCATGGTAGCGCTCCGCGCCCACAGCGCGAATTGCCGCTTCAAAATCGTCCGGGCTCATGAATTCACTGTTCTCGGCCGAGCCTGCCCTGCGATCACTCATATCCTGATCTCCATTCCGTCAAAGCCGATTTCCCACCCCGCCTTTTCTGCCTCTTTGCGAGCGCTGGAATTTTCATCAAGCACGGGGTTGGAGTTGTTGATATGGACGTACACCTTGCGGTTGACGCCGAGACTGTCGAATGCCGCGATTGAGCCATCGGGTCCTGACATGGAAATATGCCCCATGCGTTTGCCTGACTTTGATGAGAGGCCAGCCGCGATCATCTCGTTGTCCTCAAACAGGGTGCCATCGAAAAAGACCAGTGCTGCGCCCTTGAGCCGTGCAGCCAGATCTTTATCGACGTCCGCGCAACCCGGCACGTAATAGAATGCCTTGCCGGAAGCTGGGTCGGATACCTTCAGTCCAATGGTGTCGCCCTCCTGCGTGCCAAAGTCCGCGCCTTTCGACGCGTCTTCCAGATAGAGTGCAACCTTTCCCGGTACACCGAAGGCTTCGACAGTCAGACCCAGTTCGTTATCAGCGCCGCGCAGAGCCGTTGGTGTTCCAAGTGGCAAGTCGCGGCGGGGGACCTTGTCAGCATTGAGTACGTTGAAAATCGTGTTGTCGGCGAGAACCGAAAGCACACGCTTGGAACCATAGACAGCGAGTGGTTCCATCTCCCTGAGATTAATCAAACCGCAGACATGATCGACATCACCATTGGTGAGTACGGCGGCCTTGATCGGAGAATTGCGCAAACCTCCGGTGGGCTGTGCGCCCAGTTCCGGCGTGTGGTTTATTTGTTCCCTTAAATCGGGTGAGGCATTCAGCAAAGCCCAATCCGTACCGTCACGGCTGACCGCGAGTGAAGATTGCGTGCGGGCCGTAAACCCGGGCGCGCCCCGACGTACTGCGGCGCAGTTGTAGCAGTTACAGTTCCACTGCGGGAAACCCCCTCCGGCAGCGGAACCCAGAACCTTGATGATCATTGACGTCGTCGCATTGCGCGGAGCCAGCTGCTCCGCTGGTTTTCATTATCGATATTCGATGTGAGCGCGTATTCAGCATGTTGCCTGCTGGTGCCAGCGCATCTCGCGTTATCCGGTCGTCAACCCTTGAAGGAGGGGCCGGGGAGCCGGTAAGGAAACGCTAAAAACCCATGCGCCTGAAATGACAACGGCGGCCGAGTGTCTCGACCGCCGTGCCAAACTGTGCTCACCAGGTGAGCATGCCGTAAAACGACTTAGATGATGTCGATGTCGGCCGGCAGATAGCTCGTGACCTCAAGGCCAACTTCCTGCTCGGTAACCTGGGGCTTCGTCCAAACTTTCATAGCATTCCTCCTGTAAGGATCACGTTTAAGCTACACCTTATTGAGCATCCCCGCCGGGGGCTGCCCTGCCAAGCGGCTTTTTTTATTCTGCTTAAAGCCGCCTTACTCTGCGGAATACGCTTCCTCTGTCAAGACTTAAGCGCTCAGGACAAAGGTGCAATACGACCTCCGCGTTGGCTTAATCATAAACCACATGCACCATCCTGCGAGCAAGTAACGGCTGCTCACAATCATGTCAGAGACCGGTCAGGTTTGTGTGAATAGCTCAAGTATAGCTCAGCTGATGCGGGTAGGTGGCTTTCTCAGCAGCATTAACCTGCTGTTAAACATGCGCCTTTCCCGTTAGGTTGCAGCGAGACTTTGCAGAATCACTCCGGCCTCTAGGCAGCATCCAGGGTTCTCCTGACGCCGTCAGCGGCCGCTGATGCTGTGGCGAAAGTTGCCTGGAGCAGATACCCTCCGGTGGGGGCTTCCCAATCCAGCATCTCGCCAGCAGCAAAAACACCTGGCAGATCTTTCAGCATGAAATTGTCGTCAAGCGCGTCTGCGGCAATACCGCCTGCCGTCGAGATCGCGCGTTCAAGGCCGCATAAGCCGTGGACTTCGATCGGCAGCGACTTGATCCGCTCGGCCAGCACCATGGCGGGGAGGGCTGAAGGATTCACCGGGGAGCGGTCAGCGACAGTCGCATCTTTGCCTGCGGTTTCAACATGCGAGCCCTCACGTAACAGCGAGGCGGTGAGTGCGGTCAGGCCACCCCGTTTCCGCAGATGATTGGCAAATGACTGTTTTCCTCGGGGCGTGCTGAGCCGTGCCGCAAGTGTTTGTGTGTCGAGATCCGGTCGCAAATCCAGTGCTGCTACAACTGGTGATGCGCCATGCGTAGCTGCCAGCGCTTCTCGGACCAGCCGGTTTGCGGCATAGGCCGGTCCGCCTTCCAGGCCGTTGCGCGTGATAATCAATTCGCCAGGAAAATGATGTCCGGCAATTGTCAGAACAATGCGCTTCAAGGGTTGTCCGGCATGGCGTTGCACAAAATGGTCCGACCATGAGACGCGCAGGCCAGCATTGGCAGGTGCGATCGGCGTGATTGAAACGCCCTTGTTGGTGAGTTGAGGAGCCCATGTGCCATCGGATCCCAGCTTTGGCCAACTTGCCCCGCCAAGCGCCAGCACGACGGCGCGAGCTCTGACGGTCGTGATGACGCCATTTTGGAGTGAAGAGCCAGGTTGGCCAGCTTGGATTGCGCTGCCAGGGTTTCCAACGTGTTCAAATCTCATTGTAATGCCAGGAGAGTCGGCATCGACTGTTTGGTCCCATGTGGCTGCTATTTCAATCATACGGTGACGTAGATGCAACCTGGCACCGAGCGACCCAAGTCTTTGCAACCAAGCCCGCACCAGAGGCGAGGCTTTCATTGCGCGCGGAAAGATTCGCCCGCTTGAGCCCTTGAACGTGGCAATGCCCAGTCCCTCAGCCCACGCGACTAGGCTTTCAGGAGGGAAAGCACTGATCGCATCAAGCAGGCGCGGTTCTGCTGGGTGATAACGCTTCAAAAAGCGACCTAATGGCTCGGAATGGGTGAGGTTGAGGCCACCCCGGCCCGCCATGAGCAGTTTTCGCGCAGGTGAGGGCATTTGTTCGTAGATGGCCACTGACAAACCAGCCCCAGCAAGTCGTTCGGCGACAAACAAACCTGCTGGGCCGGCGCCGATGATGGCGACGTCATAGTCAAATGCTTGAGGCACTTGGGATCGGGATGATCCTGCATCAGTGCTGGCTGGCTCATCGCCGCTGCCGGGGTTTGTCACCAGGTGCCTGTGTTTTCCATTGAGGCCCAAGGTTCGGATGCGGGCAGTGCTTTGTCCTTCTGCAGCAGTTCGATAGAAATGCCGTCAGGCGATTTGATGAACGCCATATATCCGTCACGAGGCGGTCGGTGGATGGTGACGCCCTTGTTTTTGAGATCCTCGCAGGTGGCATAGATGTCATCAACCTCAAAAGCGAGGTGGCCAAAATTGCGTCCGCCCGCATAGGTTTCGGGATCCCAATTGAACGTCAGTTCGAGAAGTGGCGCGGTTTCTTCTGCCGCTCGGTGGCGGTCGCCGGGGGCGGACAGAAAAATGAGGGTGAAGCGGCCCTTTTCGCTCTCGGTGCGCCGCATCTCGCGCATACCCAGTTTATTGCAATAGAAATCGAGGCTTTTATCAATGTCCGCGATACGGACCATGGTGTGCAAATAGCGCATTTCGGGCATCCTTAAGATTGCAGTGGCGTAATCGGGGTGTGTTTTGGGGCGCAGCGGCACCGGGCTCCGCTGATACGGCAAGCTGAACCTTCACATCCTTCACATAGAGTGTCGTGCTACAGATGCAAACCACACGACCTTGTCCGTGTGGTGCGGTCGGTGGGCCTGGACCCTGAACAGCATCGTTCCGTATAGCAACACATATTGTGAAGTCGGGTGTGCAAGCCACTTGGGCCGTGCGTAATTCTCGTTCTGAGTTGATTCATACATTGGTGTCTGAACAAGCCATGACACAGCAAGAGTGCGGTCAATTGGTCACACTAAGCCCGGCTGGTGCACCCTATGCAACTATTGGTTGCTGCGAGAGGTGGCCCGGAAATATTTTGCTTTTCTGATTAAAGAACTGGGCCGAAACGGCAGAAATTTAGGTTTTTTTTGCAGGTGCTCAAAGCTCCATCGGACAACTCAAAAACGAATCACTTGGGGTGTGTTGAGGTCTTGCGGTGGGTATGCATAGGGCCGAAATGGTGGGTGTCGTGTCATTACCCCAGAAACAATGCACAATTTTGCAACTCTGCTTGCCACAGGCCGAATGCGACTGGTTATCAATTCGTTAACGGTGATCACTTCGTGTGGAATTGCGGGTACAAATGCGGTGCTGAGGCAACTTTCAACCAGTAGGGGCTATCGCGGTGGGGTGCGTTTGGTATTCTCCGCGGCGTCGTTAACGGCAGCCGAATCTCTGGAGAGGGGCATTCGACGGACTTCGGGTTTGCTGATTGACGCATAAAGAAATGTTCAACTGTGGCTTTAGTCGAAGTGGGGTACATGATGGGGGATTCCAAATTCCCTTCCGAACTTCCTGTGCAGGAAGTGGTGGAGGGAGGCAGCCTCGAACGTAGCGATGATCTGAACGCTGAGATTTTTGAAATCGCGGGTTCGATCAAGTGGTTTGATGCTTCCAAGGGTTACGGGTTCATTGTCCCGGATAATGGGCTTCCCGACGTTTTGTTGCACGTCACATGCCTGCGCGCAGGCGGATATCCAACCGCCTATGAAGGTGCACGCGTGCACTGCCAGGTGATGGCGCGGCCCAAAGGTATGCAGGCCTTTCGCATTATCTCGATGGACGAGAGCACAGCCATTCACCCGTCACAGTTGCCGCAACGCACCCATGTTGTCGTGCAACCGGAAAGCGACTGGGAACGGGCCATGGTCAAGTGGTTCAACAGAGTAAGAGGCTTCGGTTTCTTGACCCGCGGTGAAGGTACGCCCGACATTTTCGTGCACATGGAAACGCTCAGGCGGTTTGGTTTTACCGAACTGCGTCCAGGGCAGATCGTGCAGGTTCGCTGGGGGCATGGCTCAAAGGGCTGCATGGCTGCCGAGCTCAAGCCTGACGGTTCGTCGACCAGCGTCGGCTTGCCTTTGCAGCATTGATGGATCGCAAATCCGGCGCTCATGAGCGCAAAGGACCAGTTTCGAAATCCAGGACGGCGCCCGGCGCCGTCCTGTTTTTGGTTGTGGCTGCTGTTGCATTAGCGGCAATCTTTTTGCTCGCAACGCCGTGGCGGTGGACGACTGGAAACGAAAATTCTGGTGCTTCCCAGGAAGAACTGGTCCTGGTGACGGAGAGCGGCCGCCATCCCATCAGCCTGGAGTTAGCCGATACGGAGGAAAAAAAGCAGGTTGGTTTGATGTTCCGCACCGAGCTTGCTGACGATCATGGCATGCTGTTTGTCTACGAAAGCCCGCGCGAAATCACGATGTGGATGCGAAATACCTACATCTCGCTGGATATGATTTTTATTGGTGAAGATGGCCGCGTTGTCAGTGTGGCGCGGGAGACCGAGCCGATGTCTGAAGAGATTATCTCATCGCGCGTGCCTGCATTGGGCGTGCTGGAGATGAAGGCCGGGTCTGCCAATCGCTATGAGGTCAAGCCTGGCTCTGAGGTCCTCCACCCCATTTTCGGCAAGCCTGCGGCTGGAGGAAAGTGACGGCAGCGGCGTGCGAAACGCTTGGCTGGGGGATGTCGAACCTTGCGATATTTGGTCCGATGCACGTTTCTGCCAAACAGCGCGCTTGACCAGACCGCCGCAACGCGGCACACATCCCTTCACCGTCGTGTCGGGGCATAGCTCAGCCAGGTAGAGCACCTGCTTTGGGAGCAGGGGGTCGCGAGTTCGAATCCCGCTGCCCCGACCACAACGACGGAATTCGGCGGTAGAGGCCATGGCGCAGTCAGCGCCTGCACTTTGGGAACGGCTTCATGGTGGCACGTATCTTCAGGCCGGCAAAATCGGCGATGCAGTCAGGTCTTGCTCAGACAAAGCAGTGGATCCTGGAGTTCGAGCCGGAAGCCGCGCGCGGTGTCGAGCCACTGATGGGCTGGACCAGTTCAAGCGATATGAAGTCTCAGGTGCGGCTTGAATTTGCAACGAAGGAAGAGGCAATCGCCTACGCCGAAAAGAACGGCCTGCCCTATTCGGTGAGCGAACCACGTATTCGCAAGCACCAGGCTAAATCCTACACCGACAATTTCCGTTTCGGTCGCCTAGAGCGCTGGACGCATTAGGGGCCGGACCCTAGGTCCGGACTCAATAACAATAGGTCCAGGACAGTCCGGGTTTGCCCGCTTGGTGCGTTGCGCTCACTTGCCTCTTTTGCCTCGGCTGACGATCTTGGCCACTCATTGCTCTTGTGTCCGGACCCTAGTCAGAGCCCGTAGGCGGCGGCCCGGCCGGGGTCTTTCGAGGCCACCAATTTTGCCAGGTCAACGATGACCTTGGCCTGTTTCCAGGTGGCGTCGTCCTGCATTTTGCCATCAATCATGACGGCGCCGGTGCCATCGGGCATGGCCTCAAGGATGCGCTTGGCGAAGTCCACTTCCTTCTCATCGGGCGAGAAGACC
>JBKEAX010000066.1:0-3809 GCA_047972825.1 Hyphomicrobiaceae bacterium
CTGCGGCATCGTGCGGCGCACGAGCGCCCAAAACTTCGGCCCGTGGTTCATTTCCTTGAGGTGCGCAACTTCATGAGCGGCAACGTAGTCTAGGATCAGCGGTGGGGCGAGCACGAGGCGCCAGGAAAAAGAGAGCGTGCCAGTGGTTGAGCAGGAACCCCAGCGGCTGGATTGATCGCGTACGGTTATCCGCTTGGCATTCAGACGAAGATTGCGTGTGTGATACTGCACACAGCGATCCAGATCGCGGCGGGCCTCTTCCAGCAGCCAATCGGTCAACCTGCGCGGCGCATTTTCGATAGGGCCGTTAACTTCTAGTGTGCCGTAGGTTTGGGCCGAGCCATTCTTGGCGTGTGCCTGTTCCCCATCTGCAGATGGAAAGGCAGTTGAGGAACTATGACGGGAGACCCGCGGGCCGCGTTGGTGCCGGTTGGTGAATTGTAATGTGTGGGGCTCTCCTCGCAGTGGGATGACTGCGCCATTTTGGAATTCAATCGGTTCGGGTATCGAGTCAAGGCGCTCACGTACCCAATCGATATTGCGGTGTAGGAAGGAGCCAGCCTCGACGAGGTCGCATTGCATTGGAACTGTAACGATGACTGCGCGGCGGGTCTGTGAAACGCGCAATGTAAGGCGACGTGCAGCGGGATGGTGTCGAACTTCGACATCTGCGCCCAGATCAGAAAGAGCTGGTGTGTCAAGTTTGGACGGCGCGGTCGCCCCCGCTTTTGCCATCGAGGTGTTTCCTGTCGCGTCGAGACAATCGCCTGAGATGTCTCATTTGATTAAACGAATATCGCGAGACTTGAACGGAACAGATATGAAACTTGTCGCCCCGTTGAGACGGGTGGTGTTAATCACCATCATGCGAATGCCGTTTTCCCAGTATCGCGCCCCCGGGTAAGAACTACAAGTTTGGCATGCATTCGGCCAGCATGAAAGTGTTATACTGATCGCGTCTTGGGGAACATGTTGCGGTTTCGCCCCATGGACATTCTTGCTCAGGCCTGCTGCAGAAACGCGAATTCAATCACCTGAGGCTAACAGCATTTCAATTTTGGCGTCAGCGCCTAGGGTCCGGTGACCGTCTCTACACTGTTCTGGAGTTGTCATCCGACATTGCTTTTCCAAACGTGAATGCTGCACTGGATGGATCGTGTAAGGCGTCGCTGTGCTGGGTGCGGGGCGGAGCATTTGATGAGGCGATTGCGCGGCGAGGCTCCGCCACAGACATATTGTCTTGGCGCGGATCAAACGAGCGCATGAACTGAGCAATTCTTGGTGCGATATCACTTCTAAAGCGTGAGCCGTTGAAAATGCCGTAATGGCCAACGCCTGGGCATTCGTAGTGACGTTTCATTTCTGAGGGAACGTTGCGTGCCAGATCGAGCGCGGCGCGGCATTGTCCTACACCGGTGATGTCGTCCTTTTCACCTTCTATGGTGAGGATTGCAACGCGGCGAATGTCCGCAAGGTCGAGGCGTTGTCCACGGTGGACAAATTCACCTTTCGGTAGTGCGTGGCGAACGAAAACCTCGTCGATTGTTTGTAGGTAAAACTCAGCCGTGAGATCCATCACGGCGAGATACTCATCATAAAAGTCGCGGTGCTTTTCGGCGCTGTCGCCATCGCCATGGACCAGATGCAGGAACAGGTCCTTGTGTGCCGTCAGGTGACGGTCGAGGTTCATTGTCATGAAGCCGGTAAGTTGGAGAAAGCCCGGGTAAACAGCGCGGCCGTATCCAATTGCGGGCCATGGAACAGTCGTGATGACATTATTCCGGAACCACGCAGTTCCTTTTTCTTCAGCCAGCCGGTTTACCTCGGTCGGATTGATCCGGGTATCGACCGGGCCGCCAGCGAGTGTAACGGAATGGGGAACGCATGGATCGTTGTTGCGCTCCATCAGGGCTACGGCGGCGAGCACTGGCACTGAAGGTTGGCATACGGCAAAGGCGTGAACATCTCCGTCGAGATGACGCAGCATGTCGCGGATGTAGTCGATATAATCATAAAGATCGAAGCGGCCGGCAATCAATGGAATATCGCGCGGATCCTGCCAATCAGTGATGTAGACTTCATGGTCGGGCAGCAGTGCTTCAACTGTGCCGCGCAACAAGGTTGCGTAGTGCCCTGACATCGGGGCAACCAATAGGACACGCGGGTCTTGGCGGGCACGTTGGCGCGGCACATGGCGCGCAAAATGGATGAGGTTGCAGAATGGTTTGTGCCAGACGATTTCCTCGCTGACGTCTACTTTGCGGCCATTGATAACGGTGGAGCCCAAGCCGAACGCTGGTTTTGCATAACGACGGGTGGTGCGCTCAAAGACCTCACAGGCAGCAGCAGCTTGCCGTCCAACGTGAGTATGTGTGAGCGGATTGAATGGATTGTTGAACAGTAGCTTGAAATTATTGGCAGCCAAGCGAGCAGGTTTCACTGCCACATGGCCAAATTCATACCAATGGTAGAGCACGAGCTCCCCCTCGGAGTTGTTGTCCCTGAAAATTTACCGAAAACCCGACTCAACGATGAGCAACCATGTGATGGTGCAACGCGAAATTGTCCGGCCAATGTCGTTGGCGCGGTGCACGCGAGGTTTGCGCACTGCGAAAGGCGATCAGGCTGCACTGATTCGTGAAACCCTCAAAGTTCGAAATGAATCAATGTGCTTGCAGAAGCCATTGGGCCACAGCAGCGGGGTCAGGCGGCAGGGTGCGGTGCGATATAAATGCGCCGTTTTCGTCGATTAGATAAGCAATAGTGGCTAGAACGGGGGGTGCTCCTTTGGTGGCTGCCTTGTTTATGGTTCTGCGCGCAAGCACTGCAGGAACAAAATATGAGGCCGCCAGGTCGTCAATTGCTTTTGTGGTGCCGGTCAGAGCGGTCCATTCGCCTCCGGTTCGAGCAAGTGCGGTGGCTAGCCGGTTGGGTGTGTCATTGACAGGATCGGTCGTGATCCAAACGAAAGCGATATTTTGGGCTGCCGGACCAATCAACTCCCGTGCTGAGTTCAATACCTGAAGCGCGGCAAACGTCTGTGGCTTTTCAGAAAGCGCAGCGAAGATCATCAACATCTTGCGGCCTGTAAAGCCTGCGCTGGTGCGCCTTTTCCCGGTCTGGTCTATCAGATCGAAGGTGGCGCCAATCCGTCCTGGGCCTGGTTTGGCTGGGAACTTCTGTGACGGCGTCACGGCGGTCAGGTCTGCCTGGCGGCGATGCTCATTAACCATGATCAATGCTGATGCGCCGGCAACTACGAGGAGCAACGTTCCTACGATTAGCTGCGCGCGTGTGCGACGGTAATTTCGCACTGAATTATGTGATGGTTGTGGGCTAATTTGCTGCATATGGCAGCAATGTAAAAATGCAGTGCTGGCGTCAAGACCGGTTCAGTTCCTACGGCGAGGATCAGGTGCTAAACCCTTAGGGTTCGGACCCTAGCCATATCATTTTTGTTTTTGAGCGTGAGGCTTTGGTTTGGCTTGTTAATTCGGTTGCGGTGGTTATCGTGCGGCCGGCTGGGCCTTTGACTTGAACTTGAGCTGCAACCCACACCTTGATCGGGACGACCGCGTGTTTTCCAGTGACACACTGCGCCGCCAACGCGATGCCTGGAGTGCCGACAGCCGGCTCCGGCTGCAAACGATTGTCTGGCTCAGGTGGATTGCTGTGCTGGGGCAACTTGCTGCGGTGCTGGTGGTTTGGCTGTTCTTGCGGTTTCCCATGCCAGTTGGCTATTGCCTTGGGTTCGTGGCGCTGTCGGCTTGGGTCAATGTTGCGCTTTCGGTTAAATATCCGGCTCGGCA
>JBKEAX010000070.1:0-4442 GCA_047972825.1 Hyphomicrobiaceae bacterium
CACTGTTTGTCGAATTCCACGGCACGGCCGCTGCGCTCAAGGAGCAAATGGAAACGTTCCATGAAATTGCCAGCGATGCGGGCGGCTTCAATTTCAAGAAGGCTGAGCGCGAGGAAGAGCGGCGACAGTTGTGGAAAGCGCGACACGATGCATTCTGGGCAACCAAAGCAGCGTGGCCGGGGCGGCTTTCACTGGCAACGGATGTTTGTGTGCCGATCTCACGGCTGGCAGAATGCATTGCCGAGACCGAAGCTGACATCAAGCGGCTGGGGCTTATTGCGCCCATCGTCGGACATGTAGGGGATGGCAACTTTCATGCAACGCCGGTCATTGATCCTGACAATGAGCGGGAGCGTGCAGCACTTGAGGAGATGCTGGACAGGCTTGCTGCCAGGGCTATCGCCATGGAGGGAACCTGTACGGGTGAGCATGGTATCGGCCAAGGCAAAATTCGCTACCTTGAAAAAGAATTCGGCGCGGAAGGCGTGGCGATGATGCGGGCCATCAAGCAGGCGTTCGATCCTGACGGCATCTTGAATCCGGGCAAGCTGTTCGGTTGACGCCGCCACCACCGCCACCGCTTTGCCAAAGCGCTCATGAAGCGCCCGCAAGCTGCCAGCCGCTGTTGCGTGCTTCCGCTTCGGTGCAAAACCAGCGTTCGCCGCGAGATGTGCGGATGCGGATCCGATCGTAACCACGCATCCACGGCATCACGTATAGCTTCTTGCGCGCTCGAATGCGGCCCTTGATTGGGCAGGCACCGGGAGCGTTTTCCTTGGCCGCCTCCCATGCTGCAGCTCGGAACATTTCAGGTCGCTCTGCCTTGCCTTGCCAAAGTCCCCTGCGGTTTTCCCGGGCTTCATCCTCAACGCTGGACAAGCGGGCGAAAAAACCTGTTTCAGCAAAGACGTTTCCTGCGCGAACCAATTGGGTTGCGATGTCACGATCGCCCTTTGTGCAGTGTCCTGTTGCAATGCCGTTCGCTTCGATATTGTCGATTGTGCAAGTTATTGTGTTGCGGCCTACAAGCCGAACAAGCGCGCTGCGGGCTGCTTCGCCACAGCGCCACTTGCGTCCGTTGGCGGTCTTGCAGGTTTGATCGCGCTCGGGTGCCTCGATGTCGGCGAGTTGGAAAATGCGGTTGGCGATGCTCAGCGTATCACCAGTGAGGGCTTTGGCCCGGCCGCGCAGTGTATTTGTGTTTGGCGCTACCTTCGGGGAGGCTGGCTGCTGGCGCTGGGCAGATCGTGTTGAATTTGACGATGTCGCTGGTGCGGTGAGCCCGGTCACAGCCGCTGTGATGGGTAGGTCGTTGGTTTGCAGCAAACTGCCGACACCCAGGACCAGTGCGGCTGCAAATCCACCCCAGGTTAGAATGGGAACAACCAATTTGGATGATAACGCGGCGGGTGTGGCCCCATGGCGGATCGTGGCGTCGTCGCGGTGGCGTTCGGCCAGGAATGCTGGGAGAAGTGTAAAAAGGACAATCAAACCGGCGAAAGCAGCGCGCGTGTCCAGTCCGAAGGTCATGGCTCGGTAAGTAAAGGCAATCAGCGCGACGATACCGACTGCGCCGACAATTATGCGGGTACGGCGATCTGCTAAACGGGCGAGGAAGGGGGCTGACAGATATGCGATCCCATCAAGACCGTTGGTGGATAGCCTCTGCCATGCCGCTTTCAGGCCGGAAGCCCCCAATCTGGCCAGGTTTTTAAGCCGGGCCCATGATGACGCGGCAAGGCTGGCCAAGCCGGAGGCGCCTGTTGCGCCAAGTTCATGGCCCTTTTGGCCGGCTTTGCGAAACCCTTCGGCGGCGGCGCCTTTGGCATTGTGCAGCCCCTGGGCTGCGGCGGCGCCTGCGTCCTTCAGGCCGCCAACCGCGGCCTGGCGGGCATCATCGACTTTTTCACGCCGCTTGGCCCGGCGTACCAGGATGGTCGTGCGCACGTAATCGTGCCACTCGAACCCGTCTTGTTTCCTGCGCCACCCGAACATGGGCCCCCTCGTGCTGCTATAGACGCGATTGTGCTCGAATCGACCCGTTCCGCGACGGGCATCTTGTGCTAGGTTCGCGTCGGTTGCCAGTCGCGCCCCAGGCTTTCAAGGTGCGATGAATGAGTTGCCCACAGCCTATCATTGGTCGGTCAGAGCATAACGATGGGACCTGTAGCAAAACAACAAGGAGCGATGGCCATGCAGGCGGTTGAAAAGAGTTTCCATTTTGCACCCAGTCGACGCCCTGGGCGGGTCCGGCGCTCCATATGGGCTTGCTCACTTGCCCTTTTTGTGGCGCTGGGTGTTGCAATTCCGGGAACCAGTTCTGCAATAGCAGGGAAAGACCTTGGACCTTCGGGCGCATGTGACAGCCTTGCCAAGGGAACATCAGCCTGGACGAACTGCGTGGGTACTGCGGCGCAGGGGCTATCCGATTCTGAGCTGTTTTATGCCGGCTATTGGATGGCGCGGCTTGGACGATTTGATGATGCACTGGCGTATCTGAATGCGGTCAAGGCGCCTGACACCCGAACCTTGACGTACATCGGTTTTGCTACGCGCAAGGCGGGCGATGTCAAAGGTGCGTTCCCCTTCTATCGCAAGGCGTTGGCGCTTGATCCTGATAATGTGGTGGCGCGTGCCTATCTCGGCGAGGCGATGTTGACGTTGGGTGACAAGGTTGCAGCGCGTCAGCAGCTTGAGGAGATCGCACATCGCTGCGGTGCTACCTGTGCTGCTTATGACGACCTTGCCCGGCATATCGCCCAGGCTGGGTAAGGATTGTGCTGGGTGGCGGATTGAATGCTTGCCTGATGAGAGGGCGGGCGTTCCCGTCCCCGTCGATCCATTCATTCAGCTGCCTGTGCTGATGGCTGCGGGTACACGCCATGTGCGCAATGTGCCATCGGCACCAACGCTGGCTAGGTATCTTCCATCAGGTGAGAAGCGGGCTGCTTTCACAGCACCAGCATGACCGGTAAAGGCGCGGATGGCGCGGCGCTTTTCGACATCCCACAGCCGCACGGTGCCGTCGTTCCCAGCTGAAACAAGGTGTCTACCGTCCGGTGCAAACGCAACCTGGTTGATGGTTCCTTGGTGTCCACTGAAGCGGCGGAGTTGTCGCCTGGATTTGCTTCTCCAAATCCGGATGGAGCCATCAAGGCTGGCCGCGGCGAGAAATTTTCCGTCCAGCGAAATGGCGACAGAGGTTACGAAATCTCGTGCTCCCCGATAGCTGCGCACCAGGTCGAGGGTTTTCAGGTTCCACAGCTTTACTGTGTTGTCAGCACCCCCGGAGACAGCCAGCGACATATCAGGTGCGACAGCGACGGCCTGCACTGCGTTGTCGTGGCCTGCAAAGTCGTGCAAAGGCGCTGCGTTTCTAGCCGTGTCCCAAAGCGTGACCTTCCAATCGTGTGTGGCGGCAAGGAACTGGTTGCCGGCGCCTGTGAATGCAAGTGACCAGATATCAGCTTCGTTGCGGTGGAACGTGTCCCGCTTTCGTGCTGTTGCAGTGTCCCAAAGCGAGATGCGCCCATCGGCATGGCCGGTCAAAGCCATGTCGCCCTTGACTGCCAGGGCTGTGGCTGCCCCGCCATCGAGCGGGATGGAGCGAATGAGCGTGAGGTTGGTGGCGCGCCAGACTTTCAACGTTGCATCCGCGCCAGCTGTATAGATACGGCTTCCATCGGCGCTGTAGCGAAGCAGGTTGGCGCCGCTATCGTGAGCCTTGATCGCGTTGATTTGCGGCTTTACGGGCGCAGCAGCGCTTTTGGAAATAGAACCCGTAGGGAACTGCGGTGCAGTGTTGGAAAGTTCGGGCAGCCGGTTCTGCAGCATGACGGCGGCGGTTGCCACGCATGCACCAACGGCGAGCTTGGCGAACAACGGCGGCAGATGCCGGGACTTTTTCGGCTTGACTGGTTTCGGTTTGGTTTGGCGCGTGAACAATTTGGGGGCGCGGCGTGGGGCAACCGGGACGAGTTCCGCCTTTGCTGCCCTGGCCACCTTGGCTGGACTTTCCTTGGCTTTGTCTTGTGCTTGCTGTGGGGCGTTTTTTGCTTGTTTCGGGCTGACGTTTTCTGCTGCCTTCTTGCCCGGCTTGGCTGCATTATTTTGGGCGTCTTGCTTTGCGGCCTGCTTTTTGAACTTCAAGCCGCGCGGGCGTTCGGCTGGATCGAGCGCGATTGTTGCGCCTGCTGCTGGCGCAGCAGCGGGCGGCTGCTCGTTCTTGGGATTTTGCTTCTGCTTTTGGTGCGGTGTCTCATCAGCCGACGGGGATGGCGGAGCCGCTCCCTGGCCAGCATCTGACCCAGGAGCAGGGCTCCCGGCGTTGGCGTCGGGGTTTGCGTTAGCTGCACCTTTCGCTTCAAGTGCAGCGTCCTTGGGTGACTTCATGCGGTCAAGGAAGTCAAGCAAACCACCCTTTGGGCCCGGCATATCGGGCG
>JBKEAX010000091.1:0-2305 GCA_047972825.1 Hyphomicrobiaceae bacterium
AAGACGGAATTGAGGCTGACATGATTGGCGGGCTGGAGATGGGCGCAGTGCCATTGGCCGCTGCTGTGGCTGCCGTAAGCGCTGAAAGTGGGCGACCGTTGCCGGCGTTCTTCGTTCGCAAGCAGGCCAAGGAGCACGGCACGCAGAGCCTTGTCGAAGGGTTGGCGAAAGGCGAGGCGCTTGCTGGCAAGAAAATCGTGATTGTCGAGGATGTGACCACGACGGGCGGCTCAGCAATAAAGGCGGCCGACATCGTCTCAGGGGAGGGAGCTGAAGTCGTTCGCGTCATTACGGTCGTTGACCGCCATGAGGGTGCCACCGCGGCTTTCCAGACCGCTCAGCTCGACTTCAAACCGTTACTGACAGTGGAAGACTTCAAGAGCTAGGTGTTCGGCCCACGCCAACACGCCGGACCTCAACTTGAGCGATGCAAGCCGCGTCGAAACCTGTCGCAACTTGCATCGCTCCAACTCAAGAAACCTGCTCCATCCGCTCCAACTCGTCGATCATGCCTTCTAGAACCTTGAGGCCCTTGTTCCAGAACTCAGGGTCACGGGCATTCAGACCAAACGGCGCCAACAATTCGGAGTGGTGCTTGGAGCCGCCCGCCTTCAGCATCTCGAAATACTTTTCGACAAAACCAGGATGCGCTTCCTGGTAGAGCCCGTAGAGAGAGTTCACCAAACAGTCGCCAAACGCATAAGCATAGACGTAGAATGGCGAGTGGATGAAGTGCGGGATGTAGGTCCAGAACACCTCATAGCCCGGCTTGAAGTCAAATGCAGGCCCGAGGCTTTCGCGCTGCACGTCAATCCAGATCTCATTCAGCCGCTCAGCTGTCAGTTCGCCGTTGCGGCGCTCTTCATGCACATGACGCTCGAAGGTGTAGAACGCGATCTGGCGGACAACCGTATTGATCATGTCCTCGACCTTGCCGGCAATCATCGCCTTCTTTTCACGCGCGTCCTTGGTGTCCTTCAATAAGGCCTGGAACGTCAGCATCTCACCGAACACGCTAGCTGTTTCAGCAAGCGTCAAAGGCGTCGGCGCAAGCAGTGGTCCCTGCTTCGCCGCCAGCACCTGATGCACGCCGTGGCCCAGTTCATGCGCCAGCGTCATGACGTCACGCGGTTTGCCGAGATAGTTCATCATCACATACGGATGGACGGATGGCACCGTTGACGCTGAAAAAGCACCAGGAGCCTTGCCGGGGCGCACCGGGGCATCGATCCAGTTCTTGTCGAAGAACGGCTTGGCGATTGAGGCCATCTCGGGCGCAAAGCCTGCATAGGCGCTAAGAACCATCTCTTGCGCTTCCGGCCACGTGATCGTGCGGTCGGGCTTTTCAGGCAGCGGCGCGTTGCGATCCCAATGTGCCAGCTTATCTACGCCGAGCCACTTCGCCTTCATTGCGTAATAACGATGCGACAAACGCGGATAGGCGGCGCGAACCGACGAAACAAGCGCATCGACAACGGGAGCCTCGACACGGTTCATCAAATGGCGGCTGTCGGCGACATCCTTGAAGCCGCGCCAGCGGTCGGAAATCTCTTTGTCCTTTGCAAGGGTATTGGTGATGAGCGTGAACAGCCGCACGTTGTCGCCCAGCACCTTGGCAATGGCCTCGCCACCAGCCTTGCGCTTTTCGGGCAAGGGATCCGACATCAGGTTCAACGTCGGCTCCAGTGTCAACGGCTCATCAAAACCAGTCACGCCAAAACGCAGACCGCTCATGGTTTCATTGAACAGCCTGTTCCACGCCCCGCGCGCCGTCTGCCCTTTTTCATGGAAGAGCTTTTCCAATTGCTCGTCGAGCTGATGCGGCTTTTCCTTTCGCAGATCATCGAACCACGGCTTGTAACGCGCAAGATCAGGATGGGTCAGTGCGGATGCAAGCACACCGTCCTCGATCTGGTTCAATTCCAATTCGAAGAACAAAAGATCTGTCGAGATCTGTGTCAGCTTCTCGGAGGTGTCGCCATAGAACTTGGCCCGCTTGGCATCACTCTGATCGCCAGCATAAAGTAGGCCAGCATAAGAGCCCAGCTTGCCAAGCAGGTCAGACAAGGCTTCGTAGGCTTTTACAGCCTCGGCTAGCTTTGCGCCGTCCCCACCCATGCCCACCAGTTTGCCCTGGTAATCTGCCTTGAGCGCTTTGGCCTGAGCTGCACCCTTTTCGAGGTCGCGGGTAATCTCCGGCGCATCAGGCGAGGCATAAAGATCCGAAAGATCCCACTCAGGCATGGCGCCAAGGTTGAGCGTCGGGTTACCCGAAGCCGTGTCGGCGGCAGCCGAAAATTCGCCG
>JBKEAX010000162.1:0-2985 GCA_047972825.1 Hyphomicrobiaceae bacterium
AATTTGTTTGCACAGACTCTCGAAAGGTTCACCTCATGGGCTTCTTCGCCGAAAGCCTCAATCGCATTCAGCCATCCGCAACAATCGCCGTCGCAACCAAGGCGCGCCAACTCAAGGCCGAGGGCCGCGATGTTATCTCGCTGTCAGCGGGTGAACCGGATTTCGACACGCCCCAGAACATCAAGGACGCGGCCAAGGCGGCGATCGATAAGGGTTTCACCAAGTACACGGACGTGGACGGTCTTCCCGAGCTCAAGGCGGCAATCTCGGCAAAGTTCAAGCGTGACAATCAACTCGACTACAAGCCCAGCCAGATCTCTGTTGGTACCGGCGGCAAGCAGGTGCTCTACAATGCGCTGTTGGCGACACTGAACCCGGGTGATGAGGTGATCATCCCAGCACCCTGTTGGGTTTCTTATGCCGACATCGTGCTGCTTGGTGGCGGCAAGCCTGTATTTGTCCCAACAACCATGGAAAACGGTTTCCGCCTGCAGCCGGAAGACTTGGAAAAGGCGATTACACCAAACACCAAATGGTTCATGTTCAACTCGCCATCGAACCCCACTGGTGCAGCCTATTCCGATTCCGACATCAAAAAGCTGACAGACGTTTTGTTGCGCCATCCCGACGTGTGGGTGATGACCGACGATATGTATGAGCACCTGATCTACGACGGATTGAAGTTCTATACCCCGGCCCAGGTGGAGCCTGCCCTTTTTGATCGCACGCTCACCGTCAATGGTCTGTCGAAGGCCTATTGCATGACGGGTTGGCGTTTGGGATTTGCAGGCGGACCAGAAAAACTAATCGCGGCCATGCGTAAGCTGCAGTCGCAGTCCACCTCCAATCCGACATCGATTACCCAGTGGGCCGGTGTAGAGGCGTTGAACGGACCGCAGGACTTCATCGCTGAGCACAATAAAATTTTCGTCGAGCGCCGGGATCTCGTGGTGTCGATGCTCAATCAGGCGTCGGGAGTTACATGTCCGAAACCGGAGGGGGCCTTCTATGTTTACCCTTCCTGCGCCGGTGCTATCGGCAAAACCTCGGCCAGGGGTAAGAAAATCGCCAACGACGAGGATTTCGTGACAACGCTGCTGGAAGAAGAGGGCGTCGCTTGTGTTCACGGCGCAGCCTTCGAAGGATCACCAGCGTTCCGCATTTCCTATGCCACCTCGACACAAGCGCTTGAGGAAGCCTGTAAACGCATTCAGCGCTTTTGTGGTGGGCTGAAATAGCGCGGCATCGGCTATGGAGTCAGAGCCTGTCTGTCTCCAATAGCCAACCGGCTGCGTTTTATCGGCTTTTCGATCGCCTGCTTGGCAGCCTCGCTGGTTGGTGTGGCTGACCGGGTTCGACGCGGCATTTCCAGCAGTGCACGGAAGAGTGCTTCAGTTTCGAGCAATCTTCCGCGAATAATTCACCTCTTGTCCAGATTTCCAGGTCATATTGGTCTGCAGCTGGAATGACCCCCTTTCCGGGACCTGGAGCATGTAGAGCTGAAGCCTTAAAACGGTTCAGCGTGAAGAACATGCTCAAAACAAAAGAAAATAGAGCGCGTTCGCGATTCCGTGAAAAGTGAACGTGATCTAGAGCATGTTCAGCCGAAGTGTATGCGGTTCGGCGTGAAGAACATGCTCAAAACAAAAGAAAATAGAGCGCGTTCGCGATTCCGTGAAAAGTGAACGTGATCTATGTGACTGGAAAAAGCGGTACAGCCTGATTTCTCCGCGGTGCTCGCGGGGCGCGACACAATGATTGTGATTTCCGTTGTGGTTCGCACCGATGGAGCATGCGTGAACATGTCCGGGTTTTCAGGTCGACCGAGTTTCTACAGTGCGGCATCGCCGAGCGCGCTGCCTTCAGACAGCGCCTGCAGCCCGCCTGATGACCCGTCTCAGGAGCGTGATGGAGCGGCGAGACAGGCGGATGTAGCAGCCAGCTCGGTCTATTCACCCCATTTCGCCAGCAGTGATGGCACAGTGGCGCCATTCAAGCCAACGGCCGAACTCACTAATCTGTTGGACGGCATTCCACCAGCGGTCAAAAATAAGTTCACCTACAACCATCTGGCGGCATTGGAAGTTGCTCTGGTCAAATCGCGTCCGGTGTCAAGAAAACACCCACTCGATTACCGTGTAAGTCTTCCGTTTTTTGGCAAGCGCTATTACTTCGTATTTTTAGGCGGTACTGAACGACGCAACAAGAAGCGCATTGAACGCGATGGTCAGAATGCGCCGTGGCGGCTGACCACTGCGTATTTCATCATTGTAACGCTGTTGGTTTCGGTCGGGCTTTCGGCACTGATTCTTGGACTTTATGCACTCAAGTCTTTGATGGGTATCGACCTGTTCGAAGGGCACTCCTTCATGCACGGCATCATCTATTCGAAATAGCGGTGGGGCTATCGGCCTCGTGAAAGTTCACAATTGTCGCCCGGTGCCAAACCGATACGAATTTAAAAAGGCCCGCCCGGAATAGTCAGGGCGAGCCTTTTGCGTTTGAGCCTGATCAGGCCCGGATCCTAGATCGCTGTTGCTCTGCAGAGGTGATGCCGGAATGCCTAGCCTAGCTAGGGTCCGGGCCTGCTTGTGTGGCGTCGCGCCTTAGTTGATCTATGTTGCGGCACGCTGGGTATCAACTAATGCGCGATAAAGGCCACACTAAGCCAATGATTTTGTTAGTGGCCTTCATGTCGCGCCAAAATTGTATGCGGTTGCGGCTATGTTTCAATTTTGGCGCGACAGGCCACGAGTGGGGCTCCGATGTTCTCCGCTCCAGGCACCGCCGCAAAGTTGTGCAGCTTGGTCGGTTTGCGGATTGGTCCGATTGCGCGCTAACGACGGCGGCAGACCTCCACGGGCATGCCGGAGATGGGTGGCGGCCAAGCGCCAGCTGGATTTGGAAACGCAATGGCGACATCATCAAACGAGAACTTTCTGACCCGCTGGTCGCGGCTGAAGCGAGAGCCGGGCGAAGAGTTCG
>JBKEAX010000214.1:0-3544 GCA_047972825.1 Hyphomicrobiaceae bacterium
TTTCTGGCTAACGGCCTGAAGGCCGGCGTCCTTGATGCGGATATTTATGGTCCATCCCAGCCGCGGTTGCTTGGTCTTTCCGGCCAGCCGCAAACCATGCCCAGTGGTCATGGCCTAAGGCCCATGGAGGGTTATGGATTGAAGGCCATGTCGATGGGCTTTCTGGTGGATGAAGGGACTCCGGTGGTTTGGCGCGGTCCCATGCTGGTGTCGGCACTCAACCAGATGCTGCGTGACGTTGCCTGGAGCGTTGATGGCGACCTCGACGTGCTCGTGATCGACATGCCGCCAGGGACTGGCGATGTGCAGTTGTCGATGGCGCAGCAGGTGCCGTTATCAGGTGCAGTCATTGTTTCAACACCGCAGGACCTTGCGTTGATCGACGCGCGCAAGGGCCTCAACATGTTCCGCAAGGTGGACGTGCCGGTGCTCGGCATTATTGAGAACATGAGCTATTTCATTTGCACCAAATGCGGAGAGCGCCACGAGATATTCGGTCATGGCGGTGCTGCCAATGAAGCCGAAAAGCTCGGCCTCCCCTTCCTCGGCGGCATCCCATTGGACATTGAAATTCGTGCCCGTTCCGATGCGGGGCAGCCAATTACGGCGACGGAGCCGGATGGCGTGCACGCCCAGACGTTCCGCGATCTTGCGGCCAAGGTCTGGAGTGAAGTGGAAGCGGCCCAAGGCAAGCGCACGCCACCGCCAAAGCTCACCCTGTCGGGTGACAACGCGACGCTGAGCGTCAGTTTCAGCGACGGCAGGTCCTACGATCTTTCCGCGGAAATGCTGCGCGTGATGAGTCCATCGGCCGAAGTGCAGGGCCACTCGCCGGATCAACGGGTAACGGTTGCAGGCAAGCGCAATGTGAAGATTGCCAAGATTGAGCCCACTGGAAACTACGCCACCAAGATATTCTTTGATGACGGCCACTCCACCGGACTTTACGCCTGGACCTATCTCGATACGCTGGGCCGCGAGAAGGGGCAGCGTTGGGCGGCATACGAAGCCGAGCTTGCAGCGAAAGGCTTGAGCCGGGGGTAGGCCATGAGTGAGGTTCACCGGATCTCAACACTCCAACAGCTTGAAGCGATCTATGGTGCGCCGCGCCCACAATCCCTCCTCAAAGAGGTAACGGCGCTGACGCCAGAGTATGCAACCTGGATCAAGGCTTCCCCGCTCGCGGTCCTGGCGAGTGTTGGGGCTGATGGCCTCGATTGCACGCCACGCGGCGATCCAGCTGGTTTTGTGGATGTGGTTGATGACAAGACATTGGTGCTGCCAGATCGAGCGGGCAACAACCGCATCGATACGCTGCGCAACCTGATCGCAGACCCGCGTATTGCCTTGCTGTTTCTGGTGCCTGGGCGAGACGAAACAATCCGCATTGCTGGGAGTGCCGTTATCTCAACAGATCCGGAGCTGCTGCAACGATATGTGGTAGCGGGGAAAGTGCCTCAGACCGCCATGATCATCACGGTCGAACGTGTCTACTTTCAGTGCGCACGGGCCCTGAAACGTGCGCGCCTATGGTGTGCCGATTCTGACGAAGGTCAGGCATTGCCGAGCATCGGAGACATTCTCAAATCCATTTCAAATGGACAGTTCGACGGTGCTGCATACGACGCTGAACTGCGCGATCGTATGAATAAGACGCTTTATTGATACGTTTATGAAGCTGGCCCATCCGCAAATGCCGGCCAGATTGCAATTTCGAAAGCGGGGTCAATTGCGATCCTCTTTTGCGAGGACCCTTTCATTTGACTTATTCATGTTGCATTGCACAGGACTCTGTTAAAATCCGCTACGACAGACGAATAGGTCAACTGACACTCCAGGGGACGAGATGGACAAGAAGATTACGCCCTCCTCGAAACGCGACAAGAAATCAGTGAAGCAGGCGAAGGGTGCTTCGAAGTCGGATGGCAATACGCGCGATTGGATCGATGCCGAACTCACAGATTCTTTCGATGAGGAATTGGAGCACGAGATCGACGACCTCCGCGCGCCTCTAGAGATCAAGGAGCTTCATGTCCAGCGCAAGAAATCGGAGATGGACCGCAGGGTCTATTTCCGCAATCTGATGCGTTTGCAAACCGAATTGATCAAGCTGCAAGACTGGGTGCAGCACACCGGCTATCGTCTGGTTGTCTTGTTCGAGGGGCGCGATGCGGCCGGCAAAGGTGGTGTCATCAAGCGCATAACGCAACGGCTCAATCCCCGCACCTGCCGCGTCGTGGCTTTGTCTGCTCCAACCGACCGGGAAAAGCAGCAGTGGTATTTCCAGCGCTATGTCCCTCACCTGCCTTCCGCTGGCGAGATCGTGTTGTTTGACCGCTCCTGGTACAATCGTGCAGGTGTCGAGAAGGTAATGGGGTTTGCCTCGCCCGAGCAGGTCGAGGAGTTTTTCAACGACGTTCCCGAATTCGAACGCATGCTGGCCCGCTCAGGTACAAAGCTCATCAAGTACTGGTTTTCGATCACCGACGAAGAGCAGCAGCTTCGCTTCCTGACGCGCATCCACGACCCCATGAAACAATGGAAGCTCTCGCCCATGGACCTTCAAAGCCGTGTGCGTTGGGAACAATACACCAAGGCCAAAGAAGAGATGTTTGAGCGAACAAACATCCCCGAAGCACCATGGTATATCGTTGAGGGTAACGACAAGAAGCGTGCGCGGCTCAATTGCATCGAGCACCTTTTGGAACAGGTTCCGTATGACGAGATCCCGCACGAACTGATCG
Source organism: Hyphomicrobiaceae bacterium (assembly GCA_047972825.1). GTDB lineage: Bacteria > Pseudomonadota > Alphaproteobacteria > Rhizobiales > Hyphomicrobiaceae > JAEUMD01. The sequence goes on from JBKEAX010000214.1 coordinate 2,745, forward strand.
AACTGCCCGACCGTGTCTTTAATCCCAAATACGAACGCAAGGTTCTGCCAAAGCGCCTTTACGTCAAGCAGAAGTACTGACCCAGACAGACACCCCCGGACTGTCTTGGACCTAGTGTTATTGAGTTCGTACCCTAAACACCCGCCTGAAATTCCAGGCGGGTATTATTTTTGAGGCTCGTGCTGGGCAGGCTTATTCTTCCGCAGCCAGCATTCCCGCAGCCGCCCAGCCAGCCAGGAAACCAACGGCTTTGTGCGCGGCTGTTTCATGATCTTCATGACGCGTTGTCATGGATGTCACAACGTTGGCAAACGTCGCACCATTATGCGCGGTATCGAAAGCAGCAGCTTCATCATCGGGCATGGCCCTTATTCGAGGTACTGATCCCTCGCGCCAAACGACCAACCGCTGAGGTTCTTGCAACCGTTCTGGCGGTGGAGCCTCAGCTCCTGAATGGATGGCTCTCCAGATCCTGTATGCGTTCGTGAGCGCATCAATGCGGCGAACCGAAGGATGTGGGATGACAACGAGTTTCGCCCAGTCGTCCGGTGAAATTGCGGTCAGCGTGGCGAGATCGATCGGCGTAGCGTCGGTTGCGTCGAAGGCGTCGGCGAGCGCCAGTTCGATACGCGCCAGTTCTGACACCTGCGGCCATTTGGAAAACGGTGATGTCGCAGCTAGAAAAGCAGGCATATCTTTGGAAAACCAGCGAACATTTCGTACCCGTGAGGGGTGGGCGTCAATATAGCCTGCTGCGACATGGCCAAACAGATCCTTGCCCAAGTAGGACGAAAGGCATT
>JBKEAX010000251.1:0-3457 GCA_047972825.1 Hyphomicrobiaceae bacterium
ATGACCAGTTCGCAAAATCTCCCGCAGTTTGTATCTCACGAAGGTATGCGCTCCACGCAACGTCCAGATTGCCCCAATCCTCATCTGTGGCCGCTTCCGCCGTTGCCTCGTCCATTTCGTCAGCAAGCGCTGTCAGATCCACGCCTTTGCTCTTGAGGTGCCTCAGGACCGCAGCAACCTCTCCCAGGGTGATTGCACGACGGGCTGCTCTCTCTTGCGCGTAGTAACTGAAGTTGGCGGTCATGTGGTCTGCGTTCTTCTGGACGGCGGCCAGTGTATCCGTCGCTGTGCCTGCGTCCAGCGCGGCAAGGTCGGGTAGGTAGCCGCCATCATCGGCCCGTTCGCTCAGCACGGGAACGACGAACAAGGTGGCCTTTGCCTTCGACAAGGTAACTTCGCCACCCGCAATCACGAATTCGAAATCGTGAAGGGTGTAGAAGGCAACGATCTCATCTTCAGTGTCGATAGTGGAAGGGGTGTACCCGCCTGCCAGGCGGTAATCCTGTGTCCATTCACGAGGCGGCACGACAAAGTCGACCAGGAAGATGTCGGCAACGGCCAGGTTGCGCGCAAGCGTGGTCTCTTCGGGAATGGAGCCAAATGCAATAACGTCTTCGTTGGTGATCGACACGCCCACCCGGTCATCCTCTGTCAGCGCGCGCGCCAAACTGGCGATTTCTTCCGTTGTGGCTTCGGGTCTGAAGGCAAGGTCATCGCCCAGAATCAAGGTCTGCGTTTTGGCGTCGTATCGAACACTTGTGATGCTGTCCAAGCCCTTCGCCGCGCCTTCCATGACGATGCCACCCGGCAAGCTTCCGTAATGTTCAACGACACTGTTAATCTCGGTGGAATTGGGAATGGCCGTCCGCGTCGCGATCAGCTCGGCACGCGGGGGCGGTTTCGTGTCGGCCACGGGTTCTGCCTCAACGGATTTGGGCGTGGCCGTATTTGCAGCTCCCGGCATGCTACCGTACCGGCTTGAGAAATCTTTAGCCTGAGCCTGCGTGACCGTGCCGCTTTCAGCGGTCACGTCCGCACACATGCCCTGGCCAGAAACGATGGTTAGAAAAATGGAGGTGATACCAAGAACAGAAAATACTCGCATCGAGATTACCCCGTAGTAAAACAGAGAATTAATGCGAGTATTAAACTTCGTCGTCTTGGTTAAAGCAAACTGAGCATGAAGCTATGTTTAATTGAATTTAACGAATTCCGGCGTTTCACCAAAAGATAAAAAAGGGTTTGGGAGTTGGTGCAAAGGTGCCCGCCCCTTCGGCTTTCCAAGCGGTGGCCATTCAATGTGACGGACGGCTTGGCCGTAGGTTGTAGCCTCGCTGCGACCTGCACCGCCCTCTTGCTGGATCGGTGCATCACTTGAAGAGCAGAACTGAAGCGCAATCACCAGACCGCCGGACAATCACACGGCCTGCGCACACGTCACTAATGCAACGCCGATGATATCCTCGCTCGAACATCCCCGCGAGACATCGTTGGCCGGCCTTTCCAGCCCCTGCAGGATGGGCCCTATCGCCTGCAATCCGCCAATGCGCTGCGCGATCTTGTAGGCAATGTTCCCGGCCGTTAGATTCGGAAAAACGAAGATGTTGGCCCGTCCGGTCAGCACTGAATCGGGAGCTTTGGATGCCCGGATCGCGTCATCAAATGCAGCATCGAACTGAAACTCGCCATCCACTTCCAGGTCCGGTCGCGCATCGCGTATCATTTCGATTGCGGCCTTGATCTTGTCCAGCGAGGGATGCGAGGCGGAGCCCTTCGTTGAAAACGAAAGCATCGCAATGCGCGGTGTATCACCGATCAGGGCCTCTCGCGATTTTGCGGATGCAAGTGCAATCGAGGCCAATTCCTCGGCGGCCGGTTCTATCACCAGTCCACAGTCTGCGAAAATCAATGTGTCCTTGACGGAGTGATGCGCCTCGTTGCCCGTCATCAGGAAGAAACTTGAGACATGCTTGATGCCCTTCGCTGGCCCAATGCAGGTCAACGCCGCCTTGACCACGTCTGTCGTGGTCGTAATTGCACCGGCCACGGTGCCATCAGCCTCTCCCGCGGCAACCTTCAGGCACGCCTGCACGAGAGGATTGCGCGCAACCTCGAATGCATCCTTTTCGGATACCTCCTTGCCCCTTGCCTTGCGGCGGGCTGCAAAAGCTGTGGCGTAAGTATCAAGCTCTGTGGGTGATTTCGGATCAGCGATTTCAATCCCCGAAATCACACCACCCATGGCTTTCAGTCTGGTGGCGGTGCGGTCGGGATCGCCCAGCAGCAAAACGTCCGCCCACTTGCGTTCGGCGAGGACGAACGCGGCTTTCAGCACACGCTCATCCCCGCCTTCTGGGAAGACGATTCTCCGGCGCCGTTCAAGCGCCCTTTCCATGACAACGTCAGGCAGCATGGATTGTTACAGAGTCTGTTGTGGCCGCATGTCTGCGGCATCAATTCCCGCAACCGGGACAGGCTTCTTCATTGCGTCACGCCGGAATGGCTCGCCCAGTTCCTGGTTGAGAAGAACCTCGATGAACGTCGTCTCGCCAGCCTTCTGCGCCTCGATTGCTTCATCGAGCTTGGCGCGTAGTTCATCCATTGTCGTGACCTGCACGCCCTTGACGCCACACGCTTCAGCGATCTTTGCATAGTTGACGTCAAGGTCGAGTTCGGTCCCAACAAAGTTGTCCTCGAACCATAACGTCGTGTTGCGTTTTTCCGCACCCCATTGGTAGTTGCGGAAAATGAGCATGGTGATGGGTGGCCAATCCTTGCGGCCGCACGCAGTCATCTCATTCATGGAAATGCCGAATGCACCATCACCTGCAAAGCCTACGACTGGCACATTGGGGTTGCCGATCTTCGCACCGATAATGGCCGGGAAACCGTAACCGCAAGGACCGAACAAGCCTGGCGACAGATACTTCCGGCCTTCCTCGAACATCGGATAGGCATTGCCAATGGCGCAGTTGTTGCCAATGTCCGAAGAGACGATGGCCTCCTTGGGCAATGCAGACTGGATTGCGCGCCAAGCCATGCGTGGCGACATCTTCTCAGGTTCTCTGTTTCGAGCACGCTCGTTCCACGTCGTGCCGGGATCATCGTCCTCATGGTCCATGGAAGCAAGTTTTTGTAGCCAGGCAGACTTCGTTTTGTGGATCAACGCAGAGCGCTCGTCACGGCCCTTTGCGGCAGCGTCTTCTGGCAGTTTCGCCAGGATCTGCTCGGCGACGGCCTTGGCGTCACCTTGTATGCCGACGGCTAGTTTCTTGGTAAGGCCGATGCGGTCGGAGTTGATGTCCACCTGGATAAGCTTGGCATCTTTCGGCCAGTAGTCGATTCCATACCCCGGCAACGTCGAAAACGGGTTCAGGCGCGTGCCAAGGGCAAGCACGACATCGGCCTTGGAGATAAGCTCCATCGCCGCTTTCGAGCCGTTATAGCCAAGCGGGCC
>JBKEAX010000272.1:0-4585 GCA_047972825.1 Hyphomicrobiaceae bacterium
CAGCACGGCACAGCCATCATTGTTGCAGCCGCCATCCGCAACGCGCTCTCACTCGTCGGCAAGGATATTTCCGAAGTGAAGCTCGCAGGCTCCGGTGCAGGCGCCGCAGCCCTGGCCTGCCTTGACCTGCTCGTTTCTCTGGGACTGAAACGCGAGAACATCACCATCTCTGACATCGCCGGGGTCGTCTACGAGGGCCGCACCGAATTGATGGACGAATACAAGGGCCGCTTTGCGCAAAAGACAACCAAACGCACACTGGCGGAAATCCTGGAGGGTGCGGACATCTTCCTCGGCCTTTCCGCAGGCGGCATCTTGAAGCCTGACATGCTCAAGTCCATGGCCAATCAGCCCATCGTCATGGCGCTCGCCAATCCCGAACCTGAAATTCGCCCCGAACTCGCACGCGAAGTGAGGCCGGACGCACTCATCTGCACCGGCCGGTCTGATTACCCAAACCAGGTCAACAACGTCCTTTGCTTTCCATTCATCTTCCGCGGCGCTCTCGACGTCGGCGCAACCGGCATTACAGAGGACATGAAGGTTGCAGCCGTCAACGCCATCGCCGAACTGGCCAAGGCCGAAGCCTCCGACGTTGTCGCTTCCGCCTATGGAGCCGAGCAGAAATCATTCGGCCGGGACTACCTGATACCGACGCCGTTCGATCCACGCCTCATTGAACGCATAGCACCAGCCGTCGCGAAAGCCGCAATGGACAGCGGCGTTGCCACCAGGCCGATCAATGACATGGATGCCTACCGCGAGCGGCTTGGGCGCTTTGTCTACCGCTCTGGCCCGGCCATGAAGCCGGTGCTGGACACTGCGAAACGAAGCCTCAAGCGGATCATATTCGCTGAAGGCAGCGATGAGCGCGTATTGAGGGCAGCGCAGATCCTGGTCGACGAAAAACTCGCGTTCCCCGTTCTCATTGGCAACAACACAGTCATCGCTAACCGCATCACCCAGCTGGGCCTCAGAATAAAACCAGGTGAAACCGTCGAGATCGTGCATGGGCAACGAAGCCATCAACAGGTGGATGTGGAACGCGAATATTTCGAGATGATGAAACGTTCCGGCGTAACCGAAGCGATGGCAAGGGAAAAGATGCGCACGCTTCCTACCCTTATCGGAGCGATGTATTTGAAACGCGGCTACGTTGACGGCATGCTGTGCGGCATGCGTGGCACGTTCGATGAACATCTGCAATATATCCGTGAAGTAATCCCGCTACGCGCAGGCGTGGCGACACTTGCCGCCATGAACATGCTCATGTTGACAGATCGCCGGTTGTTCATTTGCGACACGTATGTCAACCAAAATCCAGATGCCCGGCAGCTCGCCGAGATCGCGCAGCTAGCCGCCGAGGAGGTTCGCAGGTTCGGCCTCACGCCGACCGTTGCGCTGCTATCACATTCCAGTTTCGGCAGCTCAAAGTCACCCGAAGCTGAAAAGATGCGCAACGCCGCCGCTCTCCTTGCTGAAATAGCGCCTGATCTTGAGGTCGATGGTGAAATGCGAGGCGATGCAGCCTTGACCCATAAGCTCTTGCAGGAAATGATGCCAGACGCGCGCCTGACACATGATGCCAACCTGCTCGTCATGCCATCTGTGGATGCAGCCAATATCGCCTACAATTTGCTGAAGGTAACCTCGTCCAACAACATCACAGTTGGACCGATGCTACTCGGAACCCAAAAGCCAGCCCACATCATAGAACCAACAGCAAGCGTCCGACGTATCGTCAACATGGCAGCCTTGACCGCCGTGGATGCCGCCAAGAACGACGATGAGATCGCCGTTGCATAGCATCGCGCAAGCCCTACGTGACGAACAGTTCAGCTCATGCCTGCAACCGTTTCCAGCCAGCAAGCCGCCGCAAAGCCTCCCGCATGTCATCTCTCGATCCTGCATAGGAAAAGCGGATATAGCTGTGCCCCCGGTCGGGATCAAAATCAATACCCGGGGTTGCCGCAACACCGGTTTCGGCCAACATCTCATTTGCAAATGCCAAGCTGTCATCAGTGATGTGTGAGACATTGCAGTAGAGATAGAATGCGCCATCCGCGGGTACGATTTCGACAAAGCCCACCTTCGGCAACCCATCCAACAGCAGGGCGCGGTTTTGTGCATAAACCGCGACATTGGATTGCAACTCGCCGGTAGCGTCAAAGGCCGCCGCGGCAGCCACTTGCGAGATTGCTGGCGGCGCGATGTATAGGTTCTGGGCAAGGCGCTCAATTGGGCGCACCAGAAATTCTGGTACGATCATCCAGCCAATGCGCCAGCCTGTCATCGAGAAATACTTCGAGAAGCTGTTGATGACGATGGCGCTATCTGAATAGGACAGCGCTGTCTTTGTCGGCTGGCCGTAAGTCAGCCCATGATAGATCTCATCCGATATGAACCAGAGGCCGCGTTCATCCGACAGTCTTGCAATTGCTTCCAGGCGCTCAGGCTCCAGCATAGTCCCAGTTGGATTTGCTGGGCTAGCGATCAACACCCCACCCAACCCATCGGGCTGGTCAGCCAATGCAGCAATGGCTTGCGGTGTCGGCATCCAGCGTGTCTCGACATTGGTCTTGATGGCAACAGGCCGCTGCCCGAGTGCTGTAAGGATATGGCGGTAACACGGATATCCCGGCTCAGGCAGGGCAACGCGTGTCCCCACGTCGAACAAAGCCAGAAAGGCAAGGACAAACGCAGCCGAAGAGCCAGTCGTTACGACAATCCGCTCCGGCGCAATAGTAACACCATAGGTCTGTTGGTAATGGCGCGCGATCCGCTCGCGCAGTGGTGCCGAACCCAGCGCCAGAGTGTAGCCCAATGCCTCCGAATCGATAGCCTTCTTCGCAGCCTCGCGCGCGGCTGTCGGTGCCGATGTCGCCGGCTGACCTACCTCCATATGAATTACGCGATGCCCCGCGGCCTCGCGGGCTGCAGCACGGCTCATCACGTCCATGACGATAAAGCTATCTATGGCGCTGCGGCAGGAGGCGGCACGTGCAAGGCTTGACGAACCCGAAATTTTCTTCTCACCACCTGTTAGCAGGCTCGCATTTTCACTTTTTGACGCGTTACTCGCCGCGGCCGTCTCATGGGATGCCATGCTATCAGGTTCCAGTTCGTTTCAATCGTTCAGACTTTCGCATATGCGGCGCTACCACCACCAGCCCAGCGATCACATCTGCTTGAGTCTGGCGATTGTCAAATATTCTAGTGAATCTGTTGGCGCAGCCGTCATTGTGCTGCCCCAATGTCGCCAAATGTGGTGGCAGTTGCGTCAAAGCGTTGGACTCGCCTAAGCTCAAGGCATCGTTTTGACCATTGTTTTCGAACGCAATGATTGCGGTTTTAGGAGGTCAATCCGTCGTCGCGGGAAGGCGCATTTGCACGGCTCCCCAAGCGGTCGTTTTGCTTTTCGAGCGTCGCCAAGAAGCAGACATGAGCCCGCCAAACAAGGGGGCATCCAAAGGCTTCGACGGCACCCATCAAGGTAACGTGTGCCCGTCTCATCGTACGGCTGGCGCCTCGTTGACCAGGGAGCATCGCCTAACTAGGCTCCAAACCCTGAAGGTTCGCCTCAATCTGAATAGCAGGCTAAGTTGAAACCAGTAAAAGGCCACGGCTTTCCAATGTCGCGATGTACATCACATTCGCTCATCAGCATTACCCAATCGTTCCGCAAGGCGGTTGCAGTATCGTGCATGGCAACTGTTGCCCTGACCAGCTCGATCTCACCGCCTGCCCACGCCAATGGCGTCCCGCTTATTCGCGATACAGAGATCGAAAAACTGCTGTCGGCATACGCCCAGCCCATATTCCGGGCGGGCGGTCTTGGGTCAGGGCGCGTTGCCATCCGCATCGTGCGCCATAACGCTTTCAACGCTTTCGTCGTCGACGGCCGCAACGTGTTCGTGCACACGGGCGCCATCATGCAGTCTGAAACACCCAATCAGATTATTGGCGTTCTTGCCCATGAGGCCGGCCACATCACCGGTGGGCACATGGCCGCGCTCCGGTCGAGAATTGCACGCGACCAGACCAAGATCCTGCTCGCCCAGGTGCTTGGCATTCTGCTCATCGGCGGAGCTGCAGCAACCGGCGGTGATACAGGACGAGATCTGGGAGGTGCCGGACAGGCCGTCATGCAGGGCGGATCAGAACTGGTGATGCGCTCATTGCTGGCTGAACGCCGCTCGCAGGAAGCAGCAGCTGACCAGGCAGGTCTGCGCTATCTCAGTGCAACGCAGCAATCTGGCCTTGGGATGCTCGAAACCTTCGAACGCTTCGCCCAGCAAGAATACATCTCTGATGCACACAAAGACATCTTCGCCCGCAGCCATCCCGTCGCAACCGACCGCTTGGCACGTCTGCGCAAGCTCGCCGAGAGCAGCCCCTATTATTCGAAAAAGGATCCCACTGAACTACAGCTCAGGCACGATCTCATGCGCGCCAAACTATCCGGCTATCTTGAAAATCCACGCACCGTATTCAACCGTTACCCCGAGCGCGATAACTCGCTATCCGCACGCTATGCGCGTGCTATCGCCAGATATTTCATGGGCGGAAATAGCGCTGTCCCGGA
>JBKEAX010000273.1:0-2379 GCA_047972825.1 Hyphomicrobiaceae bacterium
ACGACAGCATTCGACATGCGAGCAAAAGAGTGCACATGAACGCCAGTGAATAAAAGCGAGCGCCGCACCGAAGAGCCCGAAACGATGCATCCGCCCGACACCAGCGATTGCACCGCTTCTCCACGCCTCCCATCCACGTCATGCACAAACTTGGCCGGAGGCACGATTTCGGAATATGTCCAGATAGGCCAGGTGTTGTCGTAGAGGTCAAGGTCAGGCACCACCTCCGTCAGGTCGATGTTCGCCTGCCAGTAGGCATCCACCGTACCCACGTCACGCCAATAGACCGGCAGGTCCATGTTGGGCCTGACACACGAGCGTGAGAAGTGATGCGCCATCGCCTTCCCGTTCTTGACCATGTAGGGAATGATGTCGTTGCCGAAATCACGCGACGAATTGGGGTCGGCCGCATCGCGCTTTAGCTCTTCCATCAATAGCGTAGTGGAAAAGACGTAAATGCCCATACTCGCCAGGCAGAAACCTGGCTTGCCGGGCACCTCGGGCGGATTGGCCTGCTTTTCAACAAAGTCAAGAATGCGGTCATCCTCGTTGACCTGCATGACACCAAAGGCTTTGGCCTCCTCGCGTGGAACTTCGATGCACGCGATCGTTACGTCGGCGCCTGAATCGACATGCTCGCGAAGCATGACCTCGTAGTTCATCTTGTAGATGTGGTCACCGGCAACCAGAACGATGAACTCTGGGTCGTAACCTTCGATGATATCTATGTTCTGATAAACCGCATCGGCTGTACCTTCATACCAGTTCTCTCCTGGCACACGCTGGCTCGCTGGCAGAATATCGAACCCCTCGTTGCGCTCCTGGCGCAAAAAATTCCAACCGTTGTGCAAATGCCGAATGAGACTGTGAGCCTTATACTGCGTTGCGACACCGATCCGGCGAATTCCTGAATTCAGGGCATTCGAAAGGGCAAAATCGATGATCCGTGACTTGCCCCCGAAATAAACCGCAGGCTTTGCACGCCGCTCTGTAAGCTGCATGAGGCGCGAACCCCGCCCGCCAGCCAACACATAGGCCATAGTAGCACGCGCCAGCGAACTGGTTGCCGTTCCTCGTTCCATCATCCGCCTGCTCCGCCCGTCACTGTTCTCTTGCCACCCCGCCAAATTGCCGGCGCCATGCGCCAGGATGAAATGACGGGGCCATGTCTCCGAGATACTGCCCGTGCAACGCCAAGTCCACATTGCTTCAGATTAAACCTGGGTTAGCAGGGGCATTGGCTTTGAATAAAGCAATAGGTCGTGGCGGCCGATGCTCACCGCTGGAACCCTTGTTTTTTACTTCATATATCAAATCCACAACGCATTTTCTTATTTTTAGTACTTTTCATTGCAGCACGACCACGTCAAACATCGTTAATATCGTTGAACTGAGATCCGCGTAATTTGGTTCTGGACATCTCGTGACTTACAGATGGAGAAGCTCAACCTGCGTTCACCGAATAATGAGGCTGATTTCGCGGTTTGAATACCAGGGGTGACCCGACGATTTGAGCCCAAGAGTTCATGGGCATCGCAGCACCATGTGCTTGTACCGCTGGCAACCGGCGTAAACATGTGTCGACGCCGAGAACTCATGGCAACAGAAGATCCATAAATGTTCAAATCGTATACACTGCTTGTACTGTCCTGGTTCGTATTGCAGCTTCCCATTGCCGCGCCGTCAAAGGCAAGAACCATTACCGACAGCGCAGGCCGCACGGTTGAAGTGCCAGACAAGATCGAGCGCGTGTTCGCGGCCGGCCCACCCGCTGCGATCCTGCTTTACATGCTGGCCCCCGAAAAGATGACAGGCTGGCCGAGTTCACCCAAACCTGCCGAACTCCCCTTCATTGCAGCACCGTATAGAGACCTGCCAGCACTCGGGCGGTTGACCGGGCGTGGGGGTACTGCAAATCTGGAAGTTGTTTTAAAGGTGAAACCCGACCTGATCTTGGACTTCGGATCGGTGCGTGACACCTATGTTTCCCTAGCCAACAATACTCAAGCCCAAACCGGCATTCCTTATGTCCTGATCGACGGCCGCTTCAATGCCACGCCATCTTCCCTGCGCCTGCTTGGCAAGATTCTCGACAAGGAAGAACGTGCAGAAAAGCTCGCGAGCTATGTCGAAGAAACGTTCAAGGAAATCGACGATGTACTCGCAGACATTCCAACGGAGAAGCGCCCTCGGGTTTATCTGGCGCGCGGACCGGACGGCCTGGAAACGGGTCTTAAGGGCTCCATCAACACTGAGATCATCGAGCGCGCTGGCGGGCGCAACGTGGCTGAGAGCCAGGATGCGCGCAAGGGGCTTGCACGCGTTTCGATAGAGCAGATCATCGTTGCCGATCCCGATACGATCTTGACCTGGGAACCG
>JBKEAX010000322.1:0-4467 GCA_047972825.1 Hyphomicrobiaceae bacterium
ACGTGGAGACGGGCTTTGGACCGTCTGGCCCCATCACCGTAAAGGTTGCATCGGGGAGCTTGTCGCCAACCTTGATTGTCATATTTTTGTTTCCTCACTTAGCGTTTTGAGAGCATGGCCGACAATAGACGGCCAATGTGGGCGCGGGGCCACGGCTCGGACCGTGGACAGCGTAGGTTGCGGAACAACCGCTTGTCAGGGTTGGAAAGCCACTCTGCAGCCGAATGGCGATAATCTCCAAACAGGCGATCAGCAGGCATGTCCTCGAAGATTTGGAAGCAATTTAAACAGCTGCCTTGCATCCCAAGTCGCGCGGGAGAATAACCGTTTGCTGGTGGCGCGACCAGACCTTGGGTTTGAACGCTTGGTTCGATCTCCTGAAATGCTTCACTGCAGCTTGAATTGGGTTTCGGAGCTGGCTTTGTCAGACACAATCGTCGCACGCAAGGTCTTGCCTTTTAGAGATTCAACATCGGCGCCCTCGGACAAATCTATCTCATAAATGAGGGTGTTCTCGCCGTGCCTGCCCTTTACCTTGGTCATTGGGACGTATTCACCGGGGGGCCCTTCAACAAATACGTCTGCGCCTGCCGTACCAGCGGGAAAAGAAACGTGCATGGTCACCTTGGGAGGATCTGTCGCAAGCGCGGTTTCAATCTTCTCAATCCGGGGGCGACCGGCACCTTCAGCAGGCACGCGAGATAACGCCTCTACAAGGGTGGCGGGCAGGGGCGGAGCGTTCCCTGCCGCCAATGTCACTTCATAGGTTCCCTCACTGGGCACGCAGATGTTCTTGCATACCCCGAAGGCAAACTGAAGCTTGAGCGTTGCGGTCTCACCCACCTTATCGGGTGTAACATGCACCGGGAACACAACGTGCTTTTTGTAGCCGATCGTGCTGCCGGCCTTGTCGGTGATACGCTGGGGCCCGGGATAGCGCACCTCGGCCATCGCTACGTTGGTGGAGCCTGACCAATCAAACTCCGGTGGCACACCACCTGCTTCACCCGGATTGCGCCAGTAGGTCTTCCACCCCTCAGCCAGTTCCATCTCAAGCCCGGCTACGATTGCCGGGTTTGTGACGCCTTTGGAGGGCGACTCATTGGTGTCGTTGGGCTTCAACGTCCCAATCACCAACCGGGTACGAACGTTGTGGCCTTCAACCCAATCCGACGCAACTTCTTGTGCGCTCGCCCCTCCGGATGAAAAGGATAAGGTCAATAGCGCGAACAAAACGACGGCCAGCGAGAGCACTCTTTTAAAAACGATGTTCAAACCATCAAGCCCACTATTGAATCGAGATTTACAACAACCAGCACCCGCTGAGGGGGCTGCAACTCCTGGATCAAAATCCATATTCGTGCATTCCAGCAATTTTCTGTTATCCGGCGCCATCACACGTCCTGAATTGCCCGCAATCTTCGCATCCTTTGGCAAAGCCGCTCCGCCTGGACGGAACAAAACCACTCCTCAAGCGCTCAAGGTACGTTGCCGCCTGATATGCAGCAAATCAATCCCGCATTACCCACCCGTTATTGCCGGCCGCTTGCGATGTTTAGGGTCCGAGACAAAATCTTCATAACCGGAGCAGAAAATCCAGACCTAATTGCTCGGTTAAACTCGCAACTTCACAGGATGCTCACTGAGGGCTAGTCTTAACTGCATGACAACGCTTCCGTTCGAAGACAAAGATGATGGTTACCTGGAGGGGCAACTGCTGATCGCAATGCCTCGCATGATCGACCGCCGCTTCCGGCGCACAGTGATTTACCTGTGTGCGCACTCCGATGAAGGCGCCATGGGGCTTATTATCAATCAGGAGGCCGATAACATCGATTTCGCGGACCTGCTTGAACGTCTCGGCCTTGCCGACGGTGAGGATGGCATCATTAGTTTCGATGAAATGTCAGCTGATCTTGCATCAAAACCCGTGCACATCGGTGGACCCGTCGAAACAGGACGCGGGTTTGTGCTGCATAGCTCGGACTATTTTGTCACCAATTCGACATTGCCGATCCGAGATGGTGTCTGCCTGACGGCCACGCTGGATATTCTACGCGCCATTGCGACTGGAGAAGGTCCTGCCCGTATGCTTTTGGCGCTTGGATATGCTGGATGGTCACCCGGCCAGCTTGAGAGTGAAATCCAGGCGAACGGCTGGCTGCATTGCCCTGCCGACCACGACCTGATTTTCAATACCGATAACGAGGCGAAGTATTCGCGCGCGCTTGCAAAGATCGGTATTGATCCGTCTCATCTTGTTGCCGACGCTGGGCACGCCTGATTTTCATGCCGGGTTGGCGAATTTTTCTGAAATCAACTCAGAAGCAACGTTGATCTGTTTGATCCGCTCTTCTCTTATGGCCAGATCATCGGCATCGTGGGCGAGGTCGGGGTGCCAGCTCATGCGCAAGGCGTCGATGACCTTCTTGGCTGTCGATTCCCCTGCGTTAGGATTCAACCCAAGCACGTCAAACGCTTCGTCACGGTTACGTGGCATGCGCGCACCTGCCATTGTCTCGGCAGCCAAGCCTTCGCGTGCGCTTTCCGCAATCCGGTGTATGCGGTCGAGATCACGCATCAGTACACGATAAGCAGCGATCGGCACCTGCGCCACTTCGCCGTCTCCTGCTGCTGCCGCCTTGGCGACAGATAGCCGATCCCGCACCCGTGCGAGTTCATCGTTCAATACGCCACGCAACGGCAGCTCCTGCGCGACCTGGCGGACTATACTATCGACTTTCACATAAACCTCTTCGAGGCCCGCCAGAGGGTATGTCGGAGTGGATGGATTTTTGCCCTGTTTGCGGGCAACAGCCTGTTGCCATCTCATGCTAGCGGACGCACGAGTTCTTGCCATTGTATCGGAGGCAAACTGGACAACATGGCCTTTATCAGGAAGCTGCTCGGCTACCCGCCGTGTTGCGCGCCTTGCGCTTCCCGCGGCGGCAGCGAACCGGGCTGGCCGCGACCACGCCGCCCAACCCAATGAACCAATTAGCACCGTTGCGAGAAGCCAAATTGCAATTTGGCTTTGCGGGCCGCCTTGCGCGGTTGCAGCGTCAAAGTCCCGCGACGGTTTGCTGATCCCCAGCCCTGACGTTTCAATTGGCGCTTGAGGCTGAATGACGGTGGCGCCCCATGCCATGGTTTCTGGTGCTTGCCGGTCGGCTGGTGAATCTGGCGTCAACGGAGAGCCTCTTTGAACTTTATGGGAAAAAATCCCAGTACCAGTTTCAGCTCGTCCTGGAGCGGCGTCTTGGCCACTGTGTCCATTATACATTGGCGCGGCCGGGTCAGCGCTCTTGTCTCTGCCCAACTCAGGCAGCGGTTCTGTAACGATCGTTCGCGCCAGCAACTTCTCGCGGAGTGCTGCGCGTGCCGCCTGCGCCGGCTGCGCGGCGACTATGGCTTGTGGAGCGCTTGAAGCACCACCGCCCTGTGAGGCGTCTGCGCTGTTCGGGGTTCCAACGATCCGTGCCCCGAAATGCGCGACAGGCGCGTAATCGGCGGGCAATACAAAATGCAGTTCTCCACCATTCGCATCTTCGCAGGCGCCTGACGGAATCTTGTGGATCTGCTCATTGGTGGCAGCGGGCCCAGCTCCGCATGGTTCTCCAGGCTGCACGAGCGCAATATGCAGTTGATCCCCACTGCGCCAGACACGGGAGGTTCTGCGCCCCCCTACCGCCTCGGCAACCTTTGACCAGGAGACATGATGGCCGCCGCAGACAACTGCAAATTTATGGGCGACCATGGTGCGGCATTCAGCCGTGCCGCCCTTTGCGCAGGCCAATACGACCTGCTCCTGGCGCGCGCCCACAATCGGCAGTTCTTGTGGTGCAGCCGGTTTTAATCGGACGGCGTTATCGTCGATGCTGCAGGCAAACGGAAATGCCAGCCGTTCACCGGCGTTAGCTGCCAACGATCCAGCCGCAATATAGGCCACTGACGTTGCCGCCACGCCAAATATGAGTTGCCGAATGAGCACTTCAGCCCCCTTATGCCAATCAGCAGCAAAAGTTTGTAAGTAACGGTATTGAGTTTAACACCAATATGGCTCGACCCGGCGCAAAAGGCACGCCGTGGCGTTTCGAATCGCGTTGATTACTGGATTAAACTCCAAACTCTACTTAGCAATGAAACGAGACTAAGTAGCTATTCGCAGAAAAAGCGGTTCAAATACCGACGTTCAGCGATGCAGCCAGCCATTGAAGCCCTTGCTGTTGGCCATTACGCTCCGCACACACATGACGAACTTTACACGTGCTTTGGTGCAGTTGTGAGCCGAAACCTGCCACAGTATTGCCTAAAAGCAGCACGGGTTACGAATTAGGTTTGCAGATCGAGCCTTCATTCGGTCGGGGATCGCATGTGCAGGCGTTGGTGTTATAGAAGTGGGAAGTGTGGAATTGTTGCTACTGGGGTTTTGTGGAATCTCGGGGTAGAGGGCCCGCAAGACGCGTA
>JBKEAX010000361.1:0-1629 GCA_047972825.1 Hyphomicrobiaceae bacterium
GACACTCCTTGCAAGCCGCCCTGTTGGCAACAGCGTTAACGCTACGCAGAATGTTTCCGTCGATTGGGTTGTGTGTGAACGTTGACGCCTTCTTGCCACCCTTCGTCATATCGCAGCCAGGACAGAAATCATCTCCGGACAGGTTGTAATTACGGCCAAGCTGTTCACGATCGGACGCAAAGCGCACATTGCCCGACGTGTTGAGGATCATCACCCGTTTGACGGACTTGTGCTGTCCAAGCCTACTTACAATGTCCTGTAATCCTGCAATGTCCCGCTTCAGCATGGCGTTTTCAAGCGCCACCTGCAGCATGTCATTGATCTCCGAGGCGGTGCGTGCACGCTCATCAACAAGTCGGCTGCGATAGTAGCCGACAAACAAGGCAAGAAACGCCAGAGAAAGAACCGTGAGGGTGACGCCTAACGCGAAGAAAAGCTGACGGGAAAGCCGGCCACGAATCCAGTTCCGAAGCGAAGCGGTCATCGCGCCGCCAGCCTCATCAACATCTTTTCTGCAGGTAGCTTCTGTCCATCCACGACAACGACGCGAGCTCCCGGCAGTGGCGCTTCGTTGGTGAACACTGCAAGGGGAATGACGACAGGCTGCTTCAACTGCGCCGCAATGATGTCGGCCATCCATGTTTTGCGCACTTTGCTATCGCGTGTCGCTAAAAGCGCCTCCGCATTATGAAAGACGATGCCACGCTGTCGTGTCGCCTTGCCACCGCTCCCATCATCTGGAACATCATCCATGACACTGCGCATGCGTTCCAGCGGAAGACTTGCTCCATAAATCCCAATCGGCAACATGTACTCGGCACGAAAGTCTACGAACCGGGCTTTCAGGTGGTGCGCCATCATGCGAACGGCATCGGGTCGGTACACTTCGAACAACACCAGAAGCGCGCCTTCACCGCCCTCATAGACAAGTTGATCGTAGGCCGTCTGCACAGGCGCAAGCCAAGCCTTCACATCAACCTCTAATCCCTTCATGGCAACACCTGAAAGAGCTTGTTATTCCCGCTTGTCTTGGAACATATGCGACAAAGACCGGCCTCTGCCCCTTGTCCCGCGATCGCATAGTACGGGCTTGAGCACGATCGGCATTGACCCATCTTAAGTAAGGTCGACGGAGGCACAGCCTCTCCCCACGCCGCCAGTGTTATCGCGTCAACCTCGCAACCATCAGCGCAAAGGCCGCATCCAGTGCAACCAAGAGCATTGACTTCGTAGCGCGGCGCCCCAGCCGTTATCCCGGTTAACCTAATAACGCCGTGCGAACAGACCTCAATGCACGCCCCACAAGCTACGCACGCACTCACGTCAAGCAACGGTGCCGTCATTGACAATGTCGCCTTGTCAGGCTGCGGCAATAATGCCGGTGCACCAGGCGCCGGAACGCCTTCGTTCGCGAGCAAGCTGGCCATACCGCTGGTATCTGCATGGGTAACACCAAATGGCACCCCGCCACCAAATACAGACCGGAACAAGGAGCGACGGCTCATACACATGGATTCATCGCGCACACTCTTCCATTCAGCCAACGGAAGCGTCTCTAGCTTCATAGGCTCAAGGCCGCGATCCAGCACCAACCGCGTCAGATCCGACACGCGATCCGCAAGCGTGGGG
>JBKEAX010000441.1:0-6787 GCA_047972825.1 Hyphomicrobiaceae bacterium
CGGGTTCGCGAGGGCGCCATATTCGCCTAGTATGTGAAAATCTGATTCAAGGGCGCGGCTGGTGGTTGTCTGTCGCGCCACCTCGGGGCCTGCAGGGGGCCTGCCGTGAAGTCTAAGGCAGGCACGCAATTTTAGGAGTGGTGCGCCGTGCTGGGCGACGCGCAAAAGTCTAAACCCACATTTCAGTGGCTGATGGCATCATGGCGTTGGTCCATATGGCAGCGCGCAAGCCTTGCTGGCATCATTGCGCCACTTGTTTTGACTGTTGCTGCCATTGCTTCATCATCTGTGTGGGCTGCACCTGATTCCAGCGCACCTGCTGCCGCGCGTGAAGGCGGCATCGCCCTGGCCCGCGGAGACACTGCAACTGCCATTTCCAATTACACCGCAGCACTTGCCGACAAGAAACTGCCGAACGACCGCCGCGCCATGATCCTCAACGATCGCGCGGTGGCATATGCCCGTGTCGGCAAGACGAAGAACGCGTTCGACGACTTCAATGAAGCGTTGCAACTGTTTCCTGAGTATGCTGCGATCTACAACAATCGAGGCAATCTCCTACTGGCGCTCGGGCTGCCGGCAGAGGCGGTCAAGGACTTCGATCGCGCCCTTGTGCTCGCGCCAGAATATGCGGCAGCCTACAACAATCGCGCAGGTGCACACATGCGCACGGGCGAGCTTTCCAGAGCGATTGAAGACTACACCCGTGCGGTCAAATTGCTGCCATCCGGTGCGGCCCCGTTATCTGGACGTGGGCTTGCGCATCTGGAGCTTGGCCGCCCGCATGCCGCCATTCGGGATTTCTCCCGCGCCGTTAATTCTGACGCCAGTTTCGCATCCGGCTATCGTAATCGTGCCGAGGCCAAAATCGCCGTGGGTCATTACGACGAGGCGATCGAGGATCTGTCGCGCGCTGTTGCCTTCGATATGAAGAATGCCGACATGTACCGCCTGCGCGCCTATGCCTACTTGGTGACTGGTAACGCTGAGGCTGCGGTCAAGGATTACACGAGGGCTATTGAACTGCGGCCGAACGAACCTTCACTGTATGCCGAGCGTGGACTGGCCCATAGTCGCGATGGCAACAAGGAGAACGCATTGGCCGATCTGGGCTATGCGATTGAACGCGATCCACGCTCAGCAGTGGCCTTCGCCTACCGGGGATACGTTTACAAGGAAATGGATCAAGCCGATGTGGGTATGAAGGATATCGACAGGGCCGTGAAGCTCGACCCCGCAAGCCCGCGAGTGCTGTGGGCAAAAGCCGAGGTTGAAGACGCTTTCGGGCAGCACGATCAGGCCATCGCAGACCTTAAGCGCGCACTATTGCTGGACCCAGGCATGAAGCTGGCTGCCGATTCACTCGAACGCCTGGACAGTGATGCCGCGGCAATCGAGGAAAAGCCGCTGCCTGGCCTCGGTTTTGATGGGTGGGAGGTTGTCGCACGGGGCAATCGTTTCTTTGCCGTCAACACAAAATACCGCCGCCTCACGGTGCCACTGGAAATGTTCGGCAAGGGGCAGCCCAAAATCATTGCCTGGGATCTTAGGCCATCACCGCTCAAACACATTGGCGTGTTGACGTTCTCTGGCGGCGAGATAAAGGGCAAGTCTGGAATGGAGCCCACCGAGTTTTCCGCAATTCTGAATGTATCGACCAGTACCGTCGTCGCCATTGAGCCAAATCGCGAAGGTAAAAGGACATCAACGTGGTCATGGTCCGACAACAAGGTGTCCGTGGCGAGTGTTGATGGTGTGACGGATGAATTCGAACTAGAGCCTAAAAAGCCGCGCGTTGCCAAAAGTCGCTCCCGCCAATATTCCAGCGCTGGTAACGATCCATGGGCTGATCCTTGGGCTTCGCCTCGCCAGCGGCCAAGGCGCCGCTCAGGGCGCCGGCGCAAGCCCAAGACTTTATTCGACCTCCTGTTCAACAACTGAGCATGTCAGCGCTTCGAGTGCCGTCAGCGAGGCAGCCAGCCTTCAAGGGGGGGAAGGCGCTTCGTCCGATGCTTGTCGCGCAAAAATATGCAGCGGTTTTGCGATAACGGCTTTATAAAATCAAAGGCTAAAGCGTGAGGCGCATAACTTATAATTCGCGACACGTTTTGGCGTCTGTCTCACTCGGATTGGTGCACAATTACCGCTTGGCGCGTCAAAGCGCTGAAACTGAAATCATCAATTGCATATGAGCGCTGAAACGTTACGCTGAAGTCTCGCTTTGGCACACGCGATAAATATCGAAGAAGTGCTCAGCGGTTAAGTAAATCGCATCAGACTTGCGGTAGAAGTAATGCGTGGCCTGACAACAGGCCGTGCGGGAGTTGCGTTGGAGTTAAATCATGAAACGATATTACCAGGCTGCCATAGCGGGGGCGGCCGTGGCTGTATTTGGCGTGGCAACGATTGCAAGTGCGCAGGCATCTACGCTTCGCGTCAGCATCGATCTGTCAAAACAGCGTATGTACGTGAAATCACACGGTGAAACCATTCACTCCTGGCCGATTTCGTCGGGCCGGGCGGGCTATCAAACAATTCGTGGCACCTACAGCCCGAAGTGGATGACGCGCATGCACTACTCCAAAAAGTACGACAATTCACCGATGCCGAATTCCATCTTCTTCCAGGGCGGATATGCAATTCACGGCACATATGCAACTGGTTATCTGGGCCGTCCGGCTTCACATGGATGCGTGCGGCTATCTCCTGGAAACGCAAAGCGGCTTTATAATCTCGTGTCCAAGCACGGCCGCAACCAGACGAAAATTTCGATCTATGGCTCAACCCCGTCACCAAAGATCTACGCAAAGAAGTCTTCCAAGAAGCGTCGCTATGTAAACAGTGAGACAGGGTATAAGGCAACGAACTACAATCCAAGCAAGCCAAGAGTCATTTATCGCAACGGCAAGCGCTACGTTTACGTCGGCCCCAAGGCTGCGCGCAGATATTATGCCAAACAGGAATCGTTCTGGAATTTCTGACCTTGGGCTGGATGGCCAAGAGCATGTTCAGCCGAAGTGTAAGCGGTTCGGCGTGAAGAACATGCTCCAGATAAAAGAGCATGTTCAGCCGAAGTGTGCGCGGTTCGGCGTGAAGAACACGGCGAGAAATAAAAGGAAATAGATCGCGTCCGCGATGCTGTGAAAAGTAAACGCGATCTAGGGGCCGGACCCTAGCTCATCCAGATGGCGCGCAAAGCCGATGGGCGGTGTTGAACAATGAAAGAATGCAAGAAAGGAGAGGCTGAGCCTCTCCTTTTTTGCATTGGCGAGTTTCATTCCAAACTGCGCCAAGCATTCTGGCGTTTGATCGGGCCATTCAAAACGGGTTCCAGGTCGCGTGCCGCGTGAAACGCACATAGCCGATGTTTGCGCCAAGCCTGAGGCCGACGCCGGTGCGTATTGGTGCCATCAAAACCGGTCCGCCCTTGAGCACTGTTAGCCCAACTCCGCCCAGTACGTAGGCTGAGCCATCCACGCCACCGAAGCGGCGGAACAGGTCTTCTGCTGCATGCAATTGGTAAATAAGGAAAAGCGTGCGTGAGCCTTCCGCACCGAAGTCATATCCAAGTGAGGGGCCATGCCAGTAGACATTCTCTCGACTGCCCGATCGCATGAATAAATCACCCTTGCCGTAGCGTGCGCCGGCAAGGAACGCTCCACCGCCTTCGGTGCCCAGGACATAAGCGGTCGGGCGCCCGAAATTGGAAAACGAATACTCAATCACGCTGGCAAGGTTGGCGGAGATCGTACCGAAAAAACCCTGAGAGACGGATTTGATCTCTTCGATCGAGTACCCTGGCTCTTCCGCCTGTGGCGGCAATGGGGCGTTTTCGGCGTCAGCACCGTCAAGCTGTGGGGGGCTGTCATTCGGAAGCTTTGGCGAACGCGCGGTGGCCACATCCCAGTCGCCTGAAGTTTCGGGCTCTGGTTCAGGTGTCGAAACTGGCCGTGGTGCTTTTGCGGGTTCAGTCTTGCGTATGGCGGCAAGGGGGGCAGGTGCGGGCTTGCCCACAGCAGCACTTTTTTGTTGCCGCGAGGGTTGTTCACGACTTGCCTTGGGTTGTGCCGGTTTTGCTTCAGACACCGCTGGCCGCTGCTGAGAACCATTTTCTGCCATCGCACTAGAAAGGGCTTTTTGCGACAGTTCAAATTTCTCGCGCATTATGGCGATCAGGTCTTGTTCCGCTTTGGAAAGCGCAGTCAATCGCGCGCAATCTGGTGGTGCCTTTGTATCGATATCGCCAAGTGTATCGATTTTTGAAAGAAGTTCATTTGCTTGAGCGTCCAATTCTGCCACACGCGGTGTGTGCAGATATTCGACAGCCTTTTCTTCCAACTCGGAATCGCTCCAACCGCGTTTTTTCTGAAGCGCGCTGACGGCCTCAGCAACCTTTGGTCCATGCTCGGAATTGAAGTTGCGCAATGAAGCGCCGACTTTGTCGACGGCAGTCGCAAAATCATCGGCTGTGCACGATGGAGCAGCGCTGGCGCCATGTAGGCCAGGAGTGGCGAGACAAAACAGCAATGCAATTGTCATCACGGCCTTTGACAGGCAATGTCGCGAGGGCTTGTGATGATCGGTGTGCCGATAAGACGTGAGATACCGTTGATAGCGCGATTGCATTCCAAACAGTCCTTGCAGCAACAGCCTCATTCCAGAAGTGCGATTTTCCGCACGCACGTAGGACGCTATTCGTATCGGTGAGCGCAAGTTGTGGCGCAATCGTGGCTTGAACCGGTAAGCGGCCGAAGCGCAACGGAAATTCATGCCTCCAAGCGCCATCGCAACAAAAATATTTTGCCTGTCACCTTCGTAACAGCGTGCAGGGCCGGTGGCAGATAGTTTCAGGGTCATCAGATGGACGGCCAACGGCCATATCACAAAACCAAATTGCTACAAAATCGCTACAGGAGTACAAAATGAACAGCAGCAAGCTCATCAAATCGATCTTCGGCGCCACCATGATCCTTGGTGTTGCCGCATCCACAATGCTCGTGTCCGGTGAGGCTGAAGCGCGCCGCGGTGGAAAGGGCTACTACGTTAAACAGTATGATGTAGACCGTCCGTTGCACGGCTACGAAGGCCACACCTGGAAAGGTTATTACTGTTCCTACAAGCGTTTGCCGAAGCGTGTTTGCAAATGGAATGGAAAAAGTGAGCGGTGCAAAGTGGTAGGCTGGACATTGGAGCAATCCTGCCAATGATGCAGATATTAAACGGCAACCACCAATGAGTTTATAGATGTACGCAATGAATGGGTCTGGGAAAAGTTCCCGGGCCCTATGCGTTTTGACTTTTAGCGCAGCAGCGTTATTGGCAATCAACTAAACTACAAATGTGCAGATCAGAAAGTTGCATTATTGAATGCATGTGAAGTCATTGAATGCATGTGAAGGCCGTCGCTAGACGGGCCAACAATTTTGGAATTGCACATGAGCATTGATGAATTTTTGGAGCATGCTGAAGCCTGCTCGACAGTGGAAGAGCTGGGCCGGGCATTCCGCAGGGCGATCGAGTCGGTAGGGCATCCGAGCGCGCCGTTTGTCGCAAATGATGCTGCTGGATTTTTGAATTCGTCGTTGCTCAATATGCCAGAGCAACCCAACAGGATTGATGCAGGTCCCGGTTGCGATCATTCCAACCCACTGTCTGCGGCTGCCGTTTCCGCCAATGACCCGTTCCACTTGTATGATATTGCCCCAAAGCAGAAACTGACGAAGCAAGCGCAACAAACCGCTTCGGCTTGTCACAATACTGATGCATGCCAGGGACGATCCCCCCCGTTGCCAAGACTGGATGGAACGAACTTGCAATTTGAAACCAAGCAGGACAAGCGCTCCAAGGCTCGGATAAGCGCGCTCGCGTCAATCATGCAGCGTCGTTATTGTGAAATCTGCAACCTGACCCATCAATGCGAGTTGGAGGCGATAGCCGCGGTCCCCCACGCCGGTGGGCCGCCTGGTATGACACTTGGCCACTGCCATGCGTTGGTGCTCATTGCGACGGCCGAGCGCCGCCGGGCTATGTCACTTGGCTGCATGAGCCGGTCGATCACCGCTTACGTCAGCGAAGATCATGTAAAGTTTCTATTGGAATGGGGTTACGTGGTTGAGCGGCCGGACGATGATGCCTTTGAGTATCGTTTCGCGCCGTCTCCACTTGGCGGGCAGCACATTGCGACGTGTAATCACGCCAGGCTGCTGGGACGTCACGCATGCGGTTGTCTAGACCTTCCTCGCGGGGAACGACCCAGCATCAAGCAACGCTGATGTTTAAATTTGAACGCGAGGTCCACGCCTCGTCGTAAACCACGAGCGTTTTCAACCATGCATGGTATTTGGAGAGCATGTGCTTGGAGGCGAGAGTGCAAGCCGTCAGCGCCGCTCGTTATCTCTCTGCCAGTAGATAAACAAAACAGTGACAATCGCCGTCAGAACAATGGTTCCCAAGATATCCGAACGCTGGATGAAGGCGTACCAGACATCAAAACCTTGCGTAAAGCCGCTGCGAGCAGTCAGCACGTTGTTCAGCATCAAAATGACCAACGCTGCAAACGCCGTGAGCCCCGAGGCAATCGCCATTTGCAAGGCCCGTTTCGTAAGGCGCGTAACCGAGAACGAGCTACGTCCAATCGCAAGTTGAGTCCGGTCGGACATGGTGGCGCCTCCAGCTTTGCCAATGCCATGTCAGAAACGTAGCCGATTCCCGGTGGCAACACGAAGGCAGCGCAAAGATTTGTCCCCGGATCATCTCGCGCCAGTTGGTTTGGAGACGACTGAAGACA
>JBKEAX010000489.1:0-1565 GCA_047972825.1 Hyphomicrobiaceae bacterium
TGTTGAACCGAATTCGTGGGTGCATTGCGTTTGGGGCCCAAGAACAATTGAGACGTGTTTGAATGCCTGTCGCAGGTAAGGCATTTGCACGATCGTAAAGATGCAGCTTTATGTTTGCATCAATACGAGCCTAGACTGCCTGCCGTCTCTTCTGGAGCAAAACATGAAACCCAACGTGGTTAAATCCTTTGATTTGGAAATCGACTGGTCTGCACAGACCATTCTTCCCATCGAGTTCCGCGGACGTGAGGTCATACTCGACGCACGCGCCTATCAAGGCGTCGAACCACACGTCCAGGCGTTGGCATTGATCCACCGCGCCAAGGATACTGCCAATGACGAACTGCCGCTGGTGCGTGTGCACTCCGGTTGTGTGACTGGCGATATCTTCCACTCGCTCAAGTGCGATTGTTATGCACAGCTTCAAGCAGCACTTGAACGCATCACGACCTCGCCTGTTGGCGTTCTGGTTTATCTGCCTTATCACGAAGGCCGAGGTATCGGCTTGGTCAATAAGATTCGTGCCTATTCGCTGCAGGATCAGGGGCTGGATACTGTCGATGCCAACCTGGAAATCGGCGCGCCGATCGATGCGCGTGAATACGACCTGGCAGCACATATCCTGTTTGATCTGGGCATGCCGGAAATTCGTTTGATGTCCAATAACCCGGCCAAGGCGGAAGCGCTCAAGGCTGAGGGGATCAAGGTTGCAGAACACGTCACGGTTCACACCGAGCCGTCGATCCATAACAAGCGCTACCTTGAAACTAAGCGTGTTCGCATGGCGCACAAGCTTTGATCTGACAAGCAAACGGTTACGCTTCGACTGGAATCAAAAACGCCGCTTCATGAATGAGCGGCGTTTTTGCGTGCGTGGTGCGCCAGATCTTGCGCTGTGCTCAGTGCGTTATGCTAGAGCATGTTCAGCCGAAGTGTGGAGCGGTTCGGCGTGAAGAACATGCTGAATACTTGGGGGCTGGATCGTCCTCATACTTCAATGAAATGTGGACGCGATCCGGGCTCCGGATCTGTCTGTGACAGAGCATGTGTGAAAGATCACGATGCGGGGCAGAACCGTCGGAGACTGCGATGACGCTGGTCATTTCTTGCCCCCATGGAAGCAATCCAATGAGCCAAGGGAACCCGCATGGCTGACAATAAAGGCGCCTCCGCGCAGACCACCGCAGCCAATTCCAACACGCCCACAAAGGACAAACCCTGGCTCTTTCGTACCTACGCAGGCCACTCCACTGCGGCCAAATCCAACGCTTTGTACAAGACCAATCTGGCAAAGGGTCAGACCGGCTTGTCCATCGCCTTCGATCTGCCCACCCAGACCGGCTACGATAGCGATCATGAGCTGGCCCGGGGCGAGGTCGGCAAGGTCGGCGTTCCTGTCTCTCACCTCGGCGACATGCGGACCCTGCTCGACGGCATCCCCCTTGAGCAGATGAACACCTCCATGACGATCAATGCGTCGGCGGCCTGGCTGTTGTCGCTTTATATCGCAGTTGCCGATCAGCAGGGTGCCGACCGCAAGAAGCTGACCGGAACGATCCAGAACG
>JBKEAX010000540.1:0-2971 GCA_047972825.1 Hyphomicrobiaceae bacterium
AATATTACAACATCGGCGTTGCCGTTGACACGCCAGATGGGCTGGTCGTGCCCGTCGTGAAGGACGTTAACGCCAAGGGCATCATTGAGCTGTCCAAGGAGCTGGGCGATGTTTCGGCCAAGATGCGCGAAGGAAAGATCACACCCGCCGACATCTCCGGCGGGACGTTCTCCATCTCGTCGCTCGGAGGCATTGGCGGCACCAACTTCACACCGGTCGTGAATGCTCCCGAGGTGGCAATCCTTGGTGTCGTAAAATCACAGTTGAAACCGCATTGGGATGGGCAAGCATTCGTGCCCCGGCTGATGCTTCCGCTTTGCCTCTCCTATGACCACCGCGTGATTGATGGTGCGCTGGCTGCCCGCTTCACTCGGCGACTCGCGGAGTACCTCGGCGACGTTCGCCAGCTTGTCCTGTAACGCGGAGGGGATTGCAACAATGGCATTGAAAGAGATCCGCGTTCCCGACATCGGCGACTTTTCCGAGGTGCCGGTGATCGAAATCATCGTCAAACCCGGCGACACCGTTGCTCCTGAAGACGCACTCATCACGTTGGAAAGCGACAAGGCGACGATGGACGTGCCATCGCCAGCCGCTGGACGGGTTGCCGAGATCAAGGTGTCAGTTGGAGACAAGCTGTCGGAAGGCGCGCTGATCCTGATGCTTGAGGAAAGCACTGATACGTCCGCCGCCAAGCCACAGGAACCAAAGGCCCAAGCGCCCGCAGCTGTCACGCCAGCGCCTCAAGCCGCATCGCATGCGGGCTCCCCTGATATCACCTGCCAGACCCTGGTTCTTGGTGCTGGGCCCGGGGGCTATTCCGCAGCCTTCCGCGCAGCAGATCTCGGCATGAATACGGTGCTGGTGGAGCGCTGGAACAAACTCGGCGGCGTCTGCCTGAACGTTGGATGCATCCCATCGAAGGCCTTGCTGCATACAGCCGCAATCATGGATGAAGTGAAGGCCATGGGCGCTCACGGTATTACCTATGGCGCACCTGAAATCGATCTTGACGCCTTGCGGGCCCACAAGGACAAAGTTGTCGGCAAGTTGACCGGCGGCCTTTCCAGCATGGCCAAGATGCGCAAGGTCACCGTCGTCACCGGCACCGGTGTCTTCCTCGACCCACACCACATCGAGGTTTCGCTGTCGGACGGTTCAGGCAAGAAGGTTGTCAGATTCGAGCACGCGATCATCGCAGCGGGATCAGAGGCGGTGAAGCTACCCTTCATTCCGGAAGATCCGCGCATCGTCGATTCAACGGGAGCGCTGGAGCTTAGGGGCATACCCAAAAAGATGCTAGTTATCGGCGGCGGTATCATCGGGCTTGAAATGGCGACGGTCTACTCCACACTCGGCGCCCGTGTTGATGTCGTCGAAATGCTCGACGGCCTGATGCCCGGCGCGGACCGCGACCTCGTCAGGGTGTGGGACAAGATCAACGCACCGCGCTTCGACAACATCATGCTGAAGACAAAAACAACCGCCGTGGAGGCAAAGGAAGACGGTATTCACGTCACCTTCGAAGGCGACAAGGCGCCCCAAGACCCTCAGCGCTACGACATGGTGCTGGTTGCCGTTGGACGCGCGCCAAACGGCAAGCTCATCGCCGCGGATAAAGCAGGCGTGGCCGTTACCGAACGTGGCTTCATCGACGTCGACAAGCAGCAGCGCACCAACGTTGCACACATCTTCGCAATCGGAGACATCGTCGGACAGCCCATGCTGGCCCATAAAGCGGTCCACGAAGGGCATGTTGCCGCCGAAGCAGCTGCTGGCCAGAAGAGCTTTTTCGATGCAACGCAAATTCCCTCTGTCGCCTACACAGATCCCGAAATCGCCTGGGCTGGCCTCACTGAAACAGAGGCAAAGACCAAGGGCATCAAGGTCGAAAAAGCGGTTTACCCATGGGCGGCATTGGGCCGAGCCATTGCCAACGGCCGGGATGAAGGGTTCACCAAACTCCTGTTCGATGCCGAAACTCATCGTTGCATCGGTGGCGGCATTGTCGGCACGAACGCTGGCGACCTCATCGGCGAGGTTTGTCTCGCCATAGAAATGGGCGCGGACGCCGTGGACATCGGCCAGACCATTCACCCGCACCCGACACTTTCAGAATCTGTTGGCTTGGCAGCCGAAGTCGCACACGGCACTTGCACCGACCTTCCGCCACCCAGAAAGAGATGACGCGTGCGCCAACAACCGGCAACCGGCCATGCAACAACCTCGATCGAGATTTGGAGCGGGCCTTGAGAATGTCATATCTAAAGCATGTTTAGATGAAGTGTGATGCGGTTCGGCATGAAAAATATGCTTCAGGTGATCTAATGGATCCGTAACGCGCATCTGCAAAGGGCAATAGCAATGGAAGAAAAGCTACGTCAGGCTGCGCTCGATTATCACGCTCTACCGACCCCTGGTAAGATCGCGGTCACGCCGACCAAGGGTTTGACCAACCAGATCGACCTGTCGCTCGCCTATTCTCCAGGCGTCGCCTACGCCTGCACCGCCATCAAGGACGATCCGACCCAGGCCGCAACACTGACGGCGCGCTCAAATCTCGTTGGTGTCATCACCAACGGAACTGCTGTATTGGGTCTTGGCAACATCGGTCCCCTGGCAGGCAAGCCGGTGATGGAAGGCAAGGGCTGCCTGTTCAAGAAGTTCGCAGGCATTGACGTCTTCGACATCGAAGTTGCCGAAACCGACGCCGACAAGCTGGTGGAGATCGTCGCCGCGCTCGAACCCACATTCGGCGGCATAAACCTGGAAGACATAAAGGCGCCGGAGTGCTTCATCGTGGAACGCAAACTGCGCGACCGCATGAACATCCCCGTCTTCCATGACGATCAGCACGGCACAGCCATCATTGTTGCAGCCGCCATCCGCAACGCGCTCTCACTCGTCGGCAAGGATATTTCCGAAGTGAAGCTCGCAGGCTCCGGTGCAGGCGCCGCAGCCCTGGCCTGCC
>JBKEAX010000553.1:0-1527 GCA_047972825.1 Hyphomicrobiaceae bacterium
AACATGGCGTAAGGCTTGCCCGCCAGCGCAGCGCTGGAAAAGCGGGTGCCGTCCGTGCGTGTCAATTCAAATGTTCCGCCAATACGCGCCGCGCCAGGAAGCGAACGACCAGCTTGTTGAGCCTTTTGTGCTTGCTCCAGAAGCATGACCGCGCCGCCAATGGCGAGGACGGCAACTGCCGCCCACGCCACCAGACGAATGGTCTTCATAGGAGAGTTCTGCGTTTTTGCCATGTCTGGCTTCCGTTTCTCTCTTCCGATGTTCTACTTGTGGGCACCATGGTCGCCATGATCATGACCCTTGCCTTCGGCCGCTTTGGCGCCCAGCGGTTCGACATCGTACGAGATTTCAACCTCGCCAGCCTTTTCGAACTTGAGCGTGCCTTTGACAGGCGTGCCTTGAGCGGGGCTTTCCTTGAGGCCCATGAACATGACGTGATAGCTGCCCGGTTTCAATTCGACACTGTCGCCCGGCTTGATTTCCAGCCCGCCATCAACCTCATGCATTTTCATGACGCCGTCAGCCATTGTCATTTGGTGTACTTCGATGCGTTCGGAAATGGTTGCAGTGCCGCCGATCAGGCGGTCAGCCGCCGTGCCATTGTTGGTGATAGACATGAATCCGCCAGCAACCTTGGCGCCGGGCGGTGTGACGCGCGTCCAGGCCTTTGAAATCACGATGTCGCCGACTTTTGCATCACCGGCAAAAGCAGGTGTTGCGAGCATTGTCAGAGCAACACCGATGGTTGCGATTTTCATTTTGAACATATCACGCCTTTCTAAGCGGTTCGGGTGAGGAACGTAGCATCACTTCGTATTTGTAAGATCATATAGAGCTGAAGTGTGTCGCAGAGATTTCAAATTCCAGCGTTATCTCGGCTCCAGCAAGTGAACGCCGGCTATAAACACGGTGGAATGTTGGCAATCATGGCCGCAAAAGCCTGCGGTTGATCGCCGCAACACACATGTCAGCGATTGGGAAAAGTGGCTTCAAGCCGATAGAGGCGGTCCGCGACTGGTTTTTCGTTCTATCTCGAAACGCTGAATGATGAGCGTTTGCGCAGGCTTCACGGTCGCCGGTTCGTCAAAAACGGGAAGTATGGCCGGAACTAATAGCAAATCGGGCAGCAGCAGCGTGGGCGCTGCCGCAACCGTGCAGATCGGGCAGAATGTCACGGACTTCTGCGGCGGCTGGCCGCTGTCAACGGCGGCGTCATTAACCAGCTCATCACTGGCAGAAAGGATTTGTTTCCAGGCAATAACGCGCGCAGGGCCACACAGACTGGCGCCCGCGTTTTGGCTGACGGCGATTGCTTGATCTGAAAGGATAAGCGAGGCCATGGCAGCAACGTGGAGTGAAACGAATGCCACATGAAGCACCGTTGCGGCAAGCGCCAAGCCCGCCGAAAAGCACCCAAGCCATTTGTGTCGCATCCATCGCATGGCAGGCACACTACAAGGTGCGGAGATGTCTGCAAGTCCATTGCGTCAAAGCGCCGAGATAAGGCGTTGTGCGCGGCGGTTTTGG
>JBKEAX010000366.1:0-2088 GCA_047972825.1 Hyphomicrobiaceae bacterium
GTGGTCGTGGTGCCGGCGGTCATTGCCATGCATGAGCAAGGAGACGTTGCGCCCGACCAGCTCATGGGCGTCGTAACCAAACATTTTGCAGAGCATTGGGTTGACGGTGCGAATGGTGCCCTTTGATGTGATTGAGAGTATGCCTGCAACAGCGGATTCAAGAATCGCATTGAGGATCAACGCCTCGACGTTGCGTGTTTGCGATGCATTTGAATCTATATTCATTTGAGCAGCTTCCTCACGTCATGTCAGCCATTTTCAGGCTTGCAAATATTGAGGCCACTGGCTTTTAGGCATGTCAACGGTGGTCAGCATTCCGGCTTCTGGCAGGGTGTGCATAGAAGTTGGGGTTACGTGCCCTTTTTGGGCTGACGTACGACATGCTCGAAATGCAGAATGTTGGCTGCGGCGATAGCCGATACTTTGCATAATAAGTGTCATTATTATCGTTAGATGTGGCTTTGCCACACACCATCAACAGCCTTTCCATTCATTACAAGCGGCCATGTCTATGTCGAAAACAATCATAGGAGCTTTGTGAAAAAACATATGACTGTCAGGTGATTGCGCGTGTTGAATTAATTTCTGGGTTAAAATGATCTCATGGCGCTTGATCGCGGTGCCCATAATTAGAGCAGCATTCTGCCTACAACTTGTACTTGAATCTGCCGAGTCGAGTCGACTACCCTGAAACGCACAACAAGCAGGCAAATATTTGGAATTCGGGACGAACGCCTAGGTGAAGTTGATCCTGACCGCTCCAGCGGCCGGACCACGACGACCAGGAGATCGACCCATGATCGAAATTGTAATGTCGGTTTGTTTCATCCAAGAGCCGACCCGCTGCGAAGATGTTCGTCTCAATTTCATTGCTGAAGCTGTCACGCCGCATCAGTGCATGATGTATGGCCAGCACGAGATCGCCAAATGGATGGAGGGGCATCCCAAATGGCGTATCCGGCGTTGGCGTTGCGGGGATGCCAAACGGATGGCCAAAGCCTGAGCCTATGCTCATGGGGCTTGGAAGGCCTGAGTGACAACCTTGCATGACGAGGTTGTCGGCTTCAATCGTGCTGTCGTAAGGTTCTGCCAATGGCCAGCTTAAAGGCTCGGCCGACTGCGGAACTGGGAGGAGCACGGCATGGCCGGGGACGACAATCTTAAATTTGCAACGTTGGCCGTGCATGCTGGCGCTGCACCTGACCCAACCACCAAGTCGCGGGCCACACCGATATACCAAACCACGTCTTATGTGTTTGATGACGCGGACCATGCGGCCTCGCTTTTCGGCCTGCAGGCGGTGGGCAATATCTACACGCGCATGATGAACCCGACACAGGCCGTGTTGGAGGAACGTGTTGCGGCGCTGGAGGGTGGAACGGCTGCGCTGGCGCTTGCCTCGGGGCATGCGGCCCAGTTTCTGGTGTTCCACACGCTGCTGGAGTCGGGTGAAGAGTTTATCGCCGGGCGCCAGCTTTACGGCGGGTCAATCAATCAGTTCAACCACGCGTTCGGGAAATTCAACTGGAACGTGGTGTGGGCAGATTCCACCAATCCAGCAACATTCGAGGCAGCAATTACGGACAAGACCCGGGCCATCTTCATTGAATCGATAGCCAATCCGGGAGGCGTCGTCGTCGATATTCCTGCTATCGCAGCGATTGCCAAAAAGGCTGGCGTGCCGCTGATCGTAGATAACACATTGGCGACGCCGTATCTGTGTCAACCAAAGGAACATGGCGCGGACATCATTGTTCATTCCCTGACCAAGTTTCTCGGAGGGCAGGGCAATTCAATTGGCGGTGCGTTGGTAGACTGCGGCACGTTCGATTGGAAAGGTGCCAAGCACCGCTACAAGACACTGGTGGAGCCCAATGCTTCCTACGGTGGTCTGGTGTTGGGTGATGCGTTCGGCTCGATGGCTTTTGCCATTGCCGCTCGTGTCATGGGGCTGCGCGATCTCGGTCCGGCAATATCTCCTTTCAATGCTTTCCTCATTCTGAATGGCATTGAAACGCTTCCCCTCAGGATGCAACGGCATTGCGATAACGCGGCCGCAGTGGCGGGGTATCTGAGCACGCATCCTGC
>JBKEAX010000595.1:0-3541 GCA_047972825.1 Hyphomicrobiaceae bacterium
TGAACCCCGATTTGCCACCCCCAACGTGTCATCCAGCGTCCTTGAAACTGAGCCGTAGACCCGGACAGAAATCGCGCGCCCACACCCCATAGCCACCACCCTCACGAATAGATCAGGCTAAGTCTTTGACCTTATGCATGTCGTCGCCACAAAACCGCGCCACACTTTTGCGCGACATGCACCTTTTACTTGATGCATGTCGTAATCGCAAAACCGCTACACACTTTTGCGCGACATGCATTGGAACAACGTTGAGAAAGTCGGCAAACTCCATGTCCGTAATTCTTGTGATCGGCGCCAGCCATGGTATCGGCTATGAGGCCGTAAAGATCCTGCTTGGCAAGGGTCATTCGGTTCGTGCTTTTTCGCGATCCGCAGATAAAATCAGCCTTTCCGACCCAGACTTTGAGAGAATGGCTGGCGATGCACTTGACCGCAGCGATGTCGCAAAGGCACTGCAAGGCGTCGATGTCGTCGTCCAGACGCTTGGCGTCCCCATGAACGTCAATTCAGTGTTGTCGGGAACCACACTTTTTTCACGCTCAGCTCGTATCCTCGTCGACCTGATGCGTGAGAACGGACCAAAACGTCTCATATGTATTACTGGTCTTGGTGCAGGTGATAGCCGTGGCAGGTTCGGCATGCTCTACGACGGGATAATGTTTCCGCTCATCTTAAAGCGTGTCTACGACGACAAGGATATACAAGAATGCATCGTCAAGGATTCAGGGCTCGACTGGACCATTGCCCGCCCCGGCATTCTGGTCTCGGCTCCCGTCAACGGCCGCTATCGCGCGCTTGATAATCCGGCCGACTGGGACTTCAAGACGATCGCCCGTGCCGATGTTGCTCGCTTCATCGCCGACGAAATCCAGGATCAAAAATTTCTGCACAAGACCCCCCTCATCATTCAGTAGCGCACCCAGAGCATGTTTAGCTGAAGTGTAGAGCGGTTCAGCGTGAAGGACATGCCAAAAACAAAAGAAAATAGTGCGCATGCGATTCTGTGAAAAATGAACGCAATCTAATCGCTCATCCAAACAAGAGCTGGCCTGCAATCAGCACAAGCGCTCCCAACGGCACGCCATAGACCATGCGGCCGCCGCTGTAGATGAATGCCGCGACGCCTGCTGCCATCGCAACCGCGCGCAATACAATCGAAACGTCACCCAAGGCCCCGGCTGGAAAAACCACAAGCCGCATTACGAGCGCGGCAACCAGCGCTGTTGAAACCGCACGCACCCATTGGAACAATTCGCTATCAATATCAATATTGCGGCCAACGAGCATCCCGATCCAGCGCCATGGTTCATGCGCGAGCAGAGAAACCGCAAAAAGAATGAGTGCCAGCATCCAACCTGAAGAAAGCGCATCGGCGGCGTTGCCGGCGACGGTGGAGGGCACTGACACCGCACTTTCCAACATGGTCAGCCCCGTCATGGCGACGTTCTCCGTCTTGCCAGAACCCGCGCAAGGGTACCGCCAATGACGCCTGCAAGCAGCAGATCGAAGCCTGGAGCGAGCAAGTAAAAAGGAGGCCCGAGAACAACCCCAAACGCGATAGCCGCCTTGTCCGAAAACTCAGATGCCGTAGCCAGTAGCGACAGCAGGAAGTAAACTGGCGTCAGAAAAAGCAAGGCCGCAGCGATGACGCTAGGAACCGTTCCGGCCACCTCATACCCCACCGCTGTGCCCAGCAACGTCGATGCCAACATCGCAGTACCGATGCCAATGAAGTGCTCCATCCTGAGCGACACAGGAACTGATGGCAGGCGTCGCCACCCCTCGATCCAGGCGGTCACGGCAACGAAGTGAGCCGCCGCCAGGTATTGCCAATAACGCACCCGCGGCCCCTTCAATAGGGGCATCAATAACGCACCCATTGGAAGAAGACGAATGCCTGTCAAAGTTACCGCGAACGCGCTCGCAGCCAGTGAACCGCCACGCGCAATCTGGTCGAGCATCAGCACTTGCGCGGGCAGCGCAAAGAAAATCCCCATCATGTAGATGGAGTTGAAGAGTGAAAAACCAGCATCACGGGCTAGCGCTCCGTATCCTGCGGCAGAAGCAAACAGAATAACGCCTGGCACCGACAATCCCACCGCCAACCCGCGCACGAATGCCCGCGCCGGGCTCACCCCCTGCCAGCTTTGGCCTGCTGGCTCAGGTGTTGGAATTTCATAATCATCGGATGGGGTCAAAGGGCGGGTCCAGTCGCTTGGGTAAGTAGCGCCAAAGTCGTAGCGGTTTCGGAAGCGGCGCGGCAGATAGCAGGTGGGCAAACTCCATGATTTAACCCGCCGGGCAGGCTTGGAAAAGGGCATAAAAAAGCCACCGGCTTGCAACCGGCGGCTTTCTCATTTCGGCATGCCGAAGCAGCTCAGCGCATCAATCCTTGTTCTTGTTGCGCGGAACACCTGGAACGCTACCGCTACGGCTTGAGGAGCCTTTGTCCTTCTTGTCTTTCGGACCAGGCAATGCCTTTCGTGCTCCTGCACCGACAAGTGCTTCCTGCGGCTTGCCACCCTCATCATCGTCTTCGTCGTCCGATGGCTTTGCCTTTGTGCCTGGTTCGAGCGGAAGGTACTCAAAGGCAAGTTTGGTGTCTTCGCCCTCGCCTTCGACCAGCACGCGAACCGTGCCGCCGTTCTCCAGTTGCCCAAACAAGAGTTCCTCAGCCAACGGGCGCTTGATGTGTTCCTGAATGACGCGCGCGAGGGGCCGCGCGCCGAACTTCTCATCATACCCCTGTTCGGCGATCCACTTTTGCGCATCCTCGGTCAACTCGATTGTCACACTGCGGTCGGCAAGCTGCGCTTCGAGCTGGAAGATGAACTTCTCAACGACCTTGGCGATCACCTCCGGTGCCAACCCCGCAAACGGGATGACGGAATCGAGTCGGTTACGGAACTCAGGCGTAAACAAACGGTTGACCGCTTCAGTGTCTTCACCCTCGCGTTTGGCGCGATTGAAGCCCATCGGCGGTTTAGCCATGTCCGAAGCTCCCGCGTTCGTCGTCATGATCAATATGACGTTGCGGAAATTGACTGACTTCCCGTTGTGGTCCGTCAGTTTGCCGTGATCCATCACCTGCAGGAGGATGTTGAACAGATCCGGGTGCGCCTTTTCGATCTCGTCTAACAGCAGCACGCTGTGGGGATGCTGGTCGATACCATCGGTGAGAAGCCCGCCCTGGTCAAAACCCACGTAGCCCGGAGGTGCGCCTATCAGGCGCGAGACGGTGTGCTTCTCCATGTACTCCGACATGTCAAAGCGCAACAGCTCCACACCCATCAGGCTCGCCAGTTGCTTGGCCACTTCTGTCTTGCCGACACCGGTTGGTCCCGAAAAGAGATAGCAGCCAATTGGTTTTTCGGGTTCACGCAAGCCAGCACGCGCCAGCTTGATCGAAGACGTCAGCGCTTCGATCGCCTTGGTCTGCCCGAACACCAGACGCTTGAGATCGCGTTCAAGGTTGCCAATCACCTCCGCGTCAGACTTGGTCACGGTCTTGGGTGGGATCCGCGCCATTGTCGCAACC
>JBKEAX010000601.1:0-1702 GCA_047972825.1 Hyphomicrobiaceae bacterium
TCCCACGTCTCCCTTTTTAAATGGACGGTCAGCAGTGTTTCCTGCACGACGTCCTCCACATCTTCGTTCTGATAGCCGTAAACGCGAAAGCCATTCGAGACGTAGCCGCGAATGCGGTGCGCGGCGAGATCAAGGGCGCGGCGGTAGGCGGTTTCATCGCCATTCCGGCCATTCTCGAACAACGTCGCCAGATCATCCGAAGTCTCGCGCAAGGGCTTCCCCTTTTCACTACGCGCTACGTGGCTTTATTGTTACACGTCCACTTTTGCCAGGTGGCCAAGTTGGAGCCATAGACCACCCAAGGGCCATAGCACATCGGGAGCCAGAGTTAACACGTGTAAACGTTGTTGTGGCATCCATCGCCAAGTGTGCATGTTGGGCTGAGCCAGGGTGTCTTGAAATCAGCAAGACAGTACCTCACGCGCTGGCCAAGGTCTTGTTCATTAAATCAGTTAGTGCGCCATGCAAGTATTCGGACTCGGGAAAAAACTGCTTGGAATAAAGCCAGTTCTTGTGTGAGCCGATGGAGAACATCCCCGTGCGCGCTCGGTAGCCGGGGTTCACGGCATAGTCGCGCGCCTTCAAGATGCGTGCGATCTCATCGCCGCTGAGCGTCCATTGATGGCCGCGGCGGTTGGGGCGGATGTCATCCAGGTGGCATTCGATGCGTTTGCCCTTTGTGATCAGGGAGGTCTTTTGCTTGGACGTCTTGAAGACCAGAAGTTCTTCCGGGCTCGGCGGGGGTGCCACAACAGTTGCGGTGTCAGGATCGTTTTCCTGCTCCAGTGGCTCTAGGTATTCCTTGTAGCCGCGGCGTGCGACGATCGCCGCGATGATCGTCGCGGCAACTGTCGAAAGGGCAGACACCCACTCGGCGACGCTGCCCCAATGCAAATTCATCGCATCCATCAATCCGGATCCGGGCCGATCATTTTTTCGGGGCGGACGATGGCATCGAAGTCTTCGGCGGGAATGCCGTCTGCATAGGCTTCCTCGCGCAATGTCGTCCCGTTCTTGTGCGCGGTCTTGGCGATCTTGGCGGCGCGGTCATAGCCGTATTTTTCCTTCAACGGCGTCACCAGCATCAGCGAATTGGCGAGACCCTTGGCGATGTTGTCCAGGCGCGGTTCGATGCCCACCACCGCATTATCCGTAAAGGACACGGCGGCGTCGGCCAGCAGGCGCACCGATTGCAGGAAGTTATAGGCCATCATCGGGTTATAAACGTTGAGCTCGAAGTGACCCTGGCTGCCGGCAAACGCTATTGCTGCGTTGTTGCCCAGGATGTGAGCGGCGACCTGGGTTATCGCTTCGCACTGTGTCGGGTTCACCTTGCCGGGCATGATGGAGGAGCCAGGTTCGTTTTCTGGCAATGCAAGTTCGCCGAGGCCAGAACGTGGGCCTGAACCCAGGAAGCGGATGTCATTGGCAACCTTGAAGCAGCTCATGGCGACCGTCGTTATGGCGCCGTGAGAAAAGACCATGGCATCGTGTGCCGCGAGTGCTTCGAATTTGTTGGGCGCGGAAGTGAAGGCGAGCCCGGTAATGGCGGCGACACGGCCGGCCACCTTTTCGGCAAACCCTGCCGGTGAGGCGAGCCCGGTGCCAACAGCTGTACCGCCTTGTGCAAGCTGCATCAGATCCGGAAGCGTTAGTTCAATGCGGTGAATGCCATTGGCAATCTGCTGAGCGTAGCCCGAGA
>JBKEAX010000624.1:0-2925 GCA_047972825.1 Hyphomicrobiaceae bacterium
GGTCTGCCTATCAGCTTTTCAAGAACTCCGGCGGCGACTTGGCAATCGTGTCAAAGGAGAACCGCGGCACAACCGTCACGATGCATCTGCCGATACACATGCGCGACCTGAGCCTCAACGAGGTGACAGCACCCAATGCGAAAATTCTGAATGGACGAATCAACGCCGAAGTACTGATCGTTGACGATCAACGCGACCTGCTCGAAGTCCTGGATCAGCAACTGAACCTGATTGGTTACAGCACCTGGACGGCCACAAACATCACTGATGCCGTGGACATTCTCAAGAAGCGACCAGAAATTGACCTGATCATCTCGGATATCAATCTCCGACACGGCGAAACGGGCTTGCAACTCGCCCACCATATCCGCAAGTCGGATAAGGAAAAGGCAATTCTGTTCATCAGCGGATACTTGTCGGCCGAACAAAGCAACGGTGACTTCCAGGACATCGCGGTTGTGCGAAAGCCAATAGATTTAAACGTTTTAGATGCGGAAATGCAGTCCGCACTCCATAACGCCAAGACCATGGCTTCTCAAATGGAACAGACCACACAAAGCCCAGATACGAAGCACCCCAGTTCAGACACCCGTTCCATATAACGAGGCATAACAAGGCAGACCGCGCAAACATCACATCACTGTTTCTGTCCAGAGCATGTTCAGCTGAAGTGCATAGCGGTTCGGCGTGAAGAACACCGCGAGAAATAAAAGAAAAATAGAGCGCATTCGTGATTCCGTAAAAAGTGAACGCGATCTAGTGGCCTGTCGCGCCAAAATTGAAACATAGCCGCAACCGCATAAAATTGTGGCGCGACATGAAGGCCACTATCAACATCAATGACTTAGTGAGGCGTTTATCGCGCCTTAATTGACACCACCCTCACCGCACCTGTAGGTCAATTAAGGCGCGACGCCTCACTAGTGGACCTACTCGGCTGCCGCTCTTACATCCGACACCTCAAGCCATGCCGTCAGATCGCGCAAGGCACGCTCAGATGCGGCACGCTTCTTTGCAAAACCCTTTGCTTTCCCTTTCAGTCGTTTCCCATCCGCATCGACCTTTGGCGCTTCGGCCAGTGGCAGCAAACCGTAGTTGATATTCATCGGCTGGAACGAACGGCGCTTGGATGTCGTCGCTGCAAGCTCTTTGTCGACCTCAGCAACTGCACCTTCCACCTCATCGGCAAAGTCATGAACCAGATGGCCACCCGTGATGTGGTTGACCAGCGCACCCAGCGCTGTGGTTGCCGGTGGAATGATCGGCTCGCGCCCAAGCCGTTCGGCCGCCGCCAGGCGCCCGGTTACAAGCCCCATCGCCGCGCTCTCGACATACCCCTCCACGCCCGTAATCTGCCCGGCAAACCGCAGCCGCGGATCGGCCTTCAAACGCAACAACCCGTCAAGTACGACAGGCGAGTTCAGGAACGTATTACGGTGAAGTCCACCCAACCGTGCAAACTGCGCTTCGCCCAGGCCAGGTATCATGCGGAAAATGCGCGTTTGTTCGGCATACTTCAGCTTGGTCTGGAAACCCACCATGTTCCATAGCGTGCCCAGCGCGTTGTCCTGCCGCAGTTGCACGACGGCATGGGGCCGCTCGCCACCTCGGCGCGGGTCTGAAAGTCCGACAGGTTTCATCGGCCCGAAGCGAAGCGTTTCACGGCCGCGCTCTGCCATCACCTCGATCGGCAGACACCCGTCGAAATAAGGCGTGTTCGCTTCCCACTCCTTGAACTCGGTCTTGTCTCCCGCAATCAACGCATCGATAAAGGCTTCGTACTGATCCTTATCCATTGGGCAATTGAGATAATCCGCGCCAGTACCTCCAGGCCCAGCCTTGTCGTAGCGCGATTGCTTCCAGGCAATGTCGAGATCAACGCTGTCAAAATGCACGATAGGCGCTATGGCGTCGAAAAACGCCAAGCTATCTTCACCGGTCAATTTCAAGATTGCGGCGGTAAGAGCCGGTGACGTAAGCGGGCCGGTGGCGATAATAACGCTCGACCAATCCGTGGGCGGCAGGCCTGCTATCTCTTCACGCTCGATCACAACCAACGGATGCGACGCCAATTGCTGCGTGACCGCAGCGGAAAAACCGTCACGATCAACAGCCAGTGCACCACCTGCGGGAAGTTTATGCTCATCAGCGGCAGCCATAATCAGTGATCCGGACCGACGCATCTCTTCATGCAGAAGCCCAACAGCATTGCTGGCCCAGTCATCTGATCGGAATGAGTTGGAGCACACCAGCTCCGCCAAGCCGTCAGTCTTATGCGCATCTGTACCGCGAACCGGCCGCATCTCGTGCAAGATGACAGGCACACCAGCCCTGGCGATCTGCCAGGCTGCCTCCGCCCCCGCAAGTCCGCCACCGATTATGTGGATTGGAGTAATATTCCGCATACTGCTAATATTATTGCTCATTGCGAATAGAAGGCCCTATGTTTGATCGCTCACGCTACTGGATTGCGCACACCTCCTCAATGCACGCGTTTGATCGCGAATCAATCTGGTGTTAGAGCATGCTCAGCCGAAGTGTAGGCGGTTCGGCGTGACGAAAGCGCTAAAAATAAAAGAAAATAGAGCGCTTTCGCGATTCCGTGAAAAGTGAACGCGCTCTAGCATTCAAGGCAAAGAACAAGGACTGTTGCCCGATATCCGCGTTTCCAAAACAACTAATACTTGCAAGGCCGAAGCGCTTCAGCCCACAGTCTCTTTCTGTTAGCGTGCCGTCCTGCTGAACACTTTGGCGAGGCCTGATGTCTGCGCAACGTTTCTTCACAGCCACCGTGGCGACCTTGGCCGCGCTTATGCTGGCCGCGTGCACGCATGAGCGCAACGGACCGACACTGGGCCATTTTGATGACTTCGACGTAACGCGCCCGAAGGGCAACGTGGTGCATGTTTGCAGCGCCTACGGCTG
>JBKEAX010000120.1:0-2742 GCA_047972825.1 Hyphomicrobiaceae bacterium
TGGCAAGTTGTGCCTGATCGAAAAGATCGATGTCCTCAAGGCGCCCCTGCCCGACCAGCCGCTCGATTTCCATGGCGTCCGAATTGGCTTCGTCCCGACGCCAACGCCCCTTCAACCGCTCAATTTCCTCCATCACGATGGCCTCTGTGATGCGCCCGGAAAGCGCCAGCGTTCCCATCCGCGTGACCGAAGCACCAAGGTCGCGGAAGTTGGCGAGCCAAAGCGCTTCCGGTGAGGTGGCAAAGCCCAAATAGCACACGCGCGCCTCCTTGTTGAAGGTGATCGTATCGCCACTCGCCTCTGCATAACGTTGCAGCTCATAAGTAAGGTTGGGCTCAATATCCTCGCGGCGCTCCTTGAGCCCCGGCAGACGAAAGATCCACAGGTTCAAGCGCGCCAGCAGATCCTCACGAAACCGACCTTCGGCGACATCGGTCTGCAAATTTCTATTGGTTCCGGCGATAAGCTGGAAATCGCTCGTCGCATCCTTGTCGGCCCCCACGGGAAGGAAACGCCTCTCTTCGATCGCCCGCAGTATCATCGCCTGCTCATCGAGGCCAAGTTCCCCGATCTCATCGAGGAGCAGGACACCGCCATTGGCCGCCTTGAGCAATCCCGGCCGATCAGTGGTAGCACCCGTGAAAGCACCCTTGACGTGACCGAACAGGGCCGACATCGCCTGATCGCCACGCAACGTCGCACAGTTGACTTCAACGAAAGCTCCTTTCACCTGGTGGCGAGCACGTTTCAATTCAAAGATGCGCCGAGCGAGCTGTGACTTTCCCGCTCCTGTAGGCCCGGTCAACAACAGCGGCGCCGTAGATTTGATCGCCACATGCTCAATGCGGCTTATCATGTGATTGAAGGCGGGGTTTTTCGTCTCAATACCCGACTTCAGGAATGATGCGGCTTCCGTTTGTTCCTTCTTGAAACGCGTGGCGATGCGATCGTAGCGCGACAAGTCAAGGTCGATGATGCCGTAGGTTCCCGGTGCCCCATCCTTCCAGCGCTTTGGCGGTGTCAACTGCAACAACTGTCCTGGCACCGCGCGGGCTTCCGTCAGCAAGAACCAACAAATCTGCGCAACGTGCGTGCCGGTGGTGATGCTGACCAGATAGTCCTCAGCCTCGGTATTGAAGGGGTAGCCACGCGCAAAATCATGCAGGCGCCCATAAACCTCTTCAAAGTCCCAAGGATCTTCAAGCTCTATCCGATGCCGCTGCACGGCGGTTTCCGGCGAGACCTGAGCGATATCCTTGACGATGCGCTGTGCGAGCGGTGTGTGCCGGGCAGCATGTAGAAGCTCAAGCCGGTCAATGACAAAGTCGTCATGCTGACACATGGCTACCGTCGGTCGCCAACGCTTCCAGCGGTCCGGGTTCTTGCCTTGGTCCAGCGTAGAGCCAAGGAAGCCTATGACGACGCGAGGTTTCATGTCCCTACATACTATATAAAATTATAAATTTTGCGATAGAAATATATATTTTACACCAGTAAATCCATGCAGCCAACGGGCTAAATATTTTTTACATAAGCAAAAACAAAGAGTTGATAGGAATTTCCCTTTCCACATTCAGTTTGGCACGGCAGCTGCAATTGGTTGTGCATTCGAACCGCTCCTACCGCTGAGGCGACCCACTGGGGATCACCGGCCAGTCATCGGGGGCAGGACAGAAAAGCGTTACAACCAATGGAGGCCAGCCATGGCCAACAAGTCTCTTTTCGCCTCATATGCCGGCAAGCTCATGCCGCGCGCCAAAGTACGCAACCGTGCAGGCGCCCCGGCCTATGAGTTGGAGGCACGCCATAAGCTCGCCCAGCTCGTCATGACCGGCACGTTGTCGCCGACGTACTACGCCAGCGCTGCAACACAGCTTGCCGACGTGATGGAGGTTGCCGAGATTGTCTCGCCCGAGTTCCTCTCCAAGGCTGCTGTCTATGCAAGGAAGCGCGGGCACATGAAAGACATGCCAGCGTTGCTTCTTGCCGTCTTGTCGCGTCGTGACCCGGTTGCCTTCGCAAGGGCTTTCTCTCTTGTCGTAGATAACGGCCGCATGTTGCGTACGTTCGTGCAGATCATGCGTTCGGGTACCACGGGCCGTAAGTCGCTTGGGTCTCGCCCCAAATCGTCGAT
The DNA here is from genome assembly GCA_047972825.1 of Hyphomicrobiaceae bacterium. GTDB lineage: Bacteria > Pseudomonadota > Alphaproteobacteria > Rhizobiales > Hyphomicrobiaceae > JAEUMD01. The sequence continues at coordinate 2,135 of JBKEAX010000120.1, forward strand.
CCAGGGTTGGCTCAACACCGCTTCCGATCGCGCCTTGATGCGGGCAGCCGTCGGCCAGTCGCCGTCGCTCGCTGACATCATCAAGATGGTGCACCCCAAGCCTGCCTCGCCGGAGCGCCGCGCATTCTACGCGTGGTTGGTGGGTAAGCCTTACGACGTAGCGGCGTTGCCGGATCCTGCGCGTTCGTTCGAAGCGTTTAAGCGTGACCGTACGAACCCTTTGCCGGACGTTCCATTCGAGATGCTCACCGCACTCGACCTTACGGCTGAGCACTGGGCCCAGATTGCGGGCAAGGCAGGGTGGCATATGTTGCGTATGAACCTTAACACGTTCGACCGTCAGTGTGCATTTGCCATTGATGGTTTCGCCGAGATGGTTGCGGCGCGGTTGAAAGACCCCGCCGAGATCGCCAAGGCACGCGTTATGCCCTACCAGCTCATGGCCGCCTATATGGCTGCTGATAGGGATGTGCCGCACGTGGTCCGCGAAGCATTGCAGGATGCGTTGGATATTTCGCTTTCCAACGTGCCGGCCGTGACGGGCAACGTCGTGATCGCGCCAGACGTGTCGGGTTCCATGAGGTCGGCTGTAACAGGTCGCCGTAAGG
>JBKEAX010000164.1:0-7005 GCA_047972825.1 Hyphomicrobiaceae bacterium
TAAAGCTGCGCCAAGAGCTCATCGACATCGGGTCTCGGTTGATTTTCACCGTCCTGACGTTTGCGCTGGCGCGCCTGCTCGCTCTTGGCCGCCCGTGTCGCTCCAGAGGTTTTGAGCCGCCGACCGCCGGATATCAACAAGGGATGGCGCGGCACTTCAAGATCGAGTTCTTCCAGGAAGTTCTCTCGCAGTGCAAAGAACGATTGCACGATGGCGTCTTGTGCCAGCTTTCGCTCCGCCTCCGTTGCGTTCGGCTTCTTGCGCGGGTCGAGCCATTGCAATGCGCGGCGCATGTCGTGTAGCGGCGCATAGGGATAAAGGCCAACCAGAGAACCTGTCTCTCCCGCATTGCAGTAGACGATGCGCATGTTATCGATGGCTTCGGAAATGCTGTTGTAGGCAATAAGATAGTCGTCCATTGATGGATGCGACCGGTCGCAATAGCTGACCAGCGCCGTCTTCGTCTTCACGATCCTCCGCCATTCCTGGCCAAGATGGTCCACGAACCGCGAACGTTTCTGAAACACGTTTGCCAGATAGGCGGCGATCACGGTCACAAGGACCAGCGCCATGTCTTTGAGATAGTCGTAGATGTCTTTAAGAACCTGCTCTGCGCCACTGCCGGCAAGCCCTGGAATGTGTTCTGATAGGCGCGCAATAAAGGCAACTGCCAGCACAAGGCCAAGCACGAAGTAGGAGCGGCGGAGTGTTTTATTGAGCCTGAAGCGCGTCATGGGACCCGATTACGATGTTTCGAACGCGCGGAGATTACAGTTCAAATTGGTGGCCCGTCATCGTTCACAACAGCGCATCTAGGCAGATTTCCAACGCCGTGAGCCACTTTGGCATCGGTCGGAATATGCTTATCTAAAGCGTAAAGCGGTTGAGTTGTTAACAGCACGCTTCAAACAAGGAACGCGCGTCCGGACCCTGGATTGTGTTTGCGGGCTTACGAAACATGAGCACGATCTAAAGTTGCCGATGTTCGAAAAAGCAAAGAGGTGGGCAGAAGCAATTGCACGAGATGTTGCCGCGCTCGTAATCGCCGCTCGTGATCCGCGCACACCTTGGTTTGCAAAAGTACTAGCGTTGGCGGTGGTCACCTATGCGCTAAGCCCCATAGACCTTATCCCAGACTTCATTCCTGTTGTTGGATATCTCGATGATCTGCTCATCTTGCCGCTCGGCATTCTGATGGCAGCAAAATTGATTCCCGCAGACCTCATGGCTGAATTTCGTCACGCCGCGCAGGAAAAGGGCAGGCTGCCATCGAGCATGGCAGGCGCAGTCTTCGTCGTGTCGTTGTGGATACTGTTTGGCGTTGTGATCGGCTGGTGGTTCTTGAAACTTGCGGGAACTTGACGTCAAACCGGCATCACGAATCACTCCGAACTTATGTCCCGCGAATCATGCGCTTGCGCTGCATCCAGCGTCCGGGCTTTCTGCCAGACTTCCCAAAGCGCGGCAAAAATGCCGCAAGGCAGCGATTGCTGAAGGCGTGAAGCCGCGTCGGCACCATTTCGTCATGGCCTTGTAGGGGGTGAGGGCGTATAGCAAACGCAGGCATTTCGGGGGGTTAAGCTGCGCGAATTGATTCGCACATATGTGGCACTCTGTGTGGCCGTGATGGCCTTGCTAACGGCGGGTTGCTCCACCCGGCCGGGCAGCGAAGTTTTGTTGCCGGCAGCGCATGCCCCGCTTTACACGCCAAAGGCGCGGATCTTGGTGGCGACGACGCGCGCGCTTGGCAGCCCTGGAAATCCAGATGCTTTCACATCGAAACGCTCTAGCAATATCAACTATGCTGACGTGACGATTTCGATCCCGACAAGGCACGTCGCCGGCAAGATTGAATGGCCTGATACCTACCCCGCCGACCCCTCGCGCCATTTCATCACAACGGACCGGTCATTCATTGACCAATCGGCCTTCCTTGCCGATATCCGCGCACAGGCTCGGGCTGGAGGGCCGCAGGCTCGCAACGTTTTGGTCTTCACGCACGGATACAACACCACGCACCAGGAAGCGGTGTATTGGTTGGCCCAGATTGTCCATGACGCCAACTTCCAGGGCACCGCGGTGCTGTTCTCGTGGCCGTCTTATGGTGCAGCCCCCTATTATGTCGGCGATCGTGAAGCTGCGAATTATTCACGCGATTTCTTCGAACGCCTATTGTTGCAGATCGCTTCTATTCCTGAAGTCGGCGAAATCAACATTCTTGCCCACAGCATGGGGTGCTGGCTCACATCCGAAACGCTGCGCCAGGCAAAACTCAAAGGGCATGGGCATTTCGGTGGCAAACTGGGCGAAGTTATACTTGCCGCACCTGATCTCGATATTGATGTATTCCGGTCGCAGCTGGATGTGATTGGTCAACTGCCGCGCCCGATGACGCTGCTCGTCTCGCGCGACGACAAGGCGCTCGCGCTGTCGAAGACGATCGCAGGCGGTGTTGAGCGTGCTGGCATGGTCACGGTGTCCGATCCGCGTGTGGTCGCGGCAGCCGAGCATTACAATCTGCGCATCGTTGATCTGACCAACGTTACTGTGGCCGGCAACGAATCCTCAAATCACAGCAAGTACTCTGAATCCGGTCCTGTCATGGCGGCAATTGGCAACGCTCTGCAGGGGCGCCCCGGATCGCAGCCGCACGGCGTCGTGACAGCAGTGACAAACGTCGGCAAGAGTATTCTTCAAGTGCCGGTAGCTGTTGTGGGTGCGGCCGCTTCCGGTAACTAGGGTCCGGACCAGCAATGAGTGGCCAAGACCGTCAGCCGAGGCGAAAGAGGCAACTGGGCGGAGCTCAGAACAGGCTCAAAACAAAAGAGAAGAGAGCGCGTTCGCGATTCCCTTGAAAAGTGAACGTGATCTAACGCGGGATCCCCACCTAGAGCATGTTCAGCCGAAGTGTACGCGGTTCGGCGTGAAGAACACGCTCAAATTAAAAGAAACTAGATCGCGTGCGCGATTCCGTGAAAAGTGAACGCGATCTAACACCGAGAGACGTTTTGTCTCCTATGCACAGTGCCATAAGCCGCAGCGCATTCAAGCGGCTGAAAACCTGCCTCGGGACCTGCGCACCGGCTCATTCGGATTTTAAATCTGGTTTATCAAGCGCCCGCACTGCGTCCTCATACTTGCGCAGAGCAGATAGGAGGTGGCTAGCGGAAAGGTACTGGCTGACCAGATACCACACCGCAAACACCAACAGCACGGCGAACGCGAAAGTAATCGCCAAAATATCCTGCTTCCAAATACCGTAGGCCGCGAAAGCAATTGGAGGCAGGAGAAATGGTACGAATTGCAATAGGGAGCTTATGAGGGTTACGCGCGTAGCCAGATAGTAGGCAACAATCCTCTTTTCCTCTTTCGTCAGCATCGCATGTGCCGCCTCATGTGCTTGTCACGCAAAAAGTCTGCAGCGGTTTTGTGATTACGGCATGCATAAAATCGCAGACCCTAAAGCGCATCGCGAATTTTCAGATTCGCTCCTGATGCTTTAGGCTCTACCTGTCTCGCATGCCAAGAGTCCGCAGGCGCAGTGCGTTCAAGCGGATGAAACCTTCGGCATCCTTCTGATCGTAGGCGCCACGGTCATCCTCAAAGGTGACGAGTTGGTCGGAATAAAGTGACTTGGTGCTCTTTCTGCCAATGACGATTGTGTTACCCTTGTAGAGCTTGAGCCGCACTTCACCTTCGACATTCTCCTGGCTCTTGTCGATCAGCGCTTGAAGCATTTCGCGTTCGGGTGAGAACCAGAAGCCGTTGTAGACGAGTTCGGCATAGCGCGGCATCAGTTCGTCTTTGAGATGCGCAGCGCCCCGGTCGAGCGTCAGGCTTTCCATGGCGCGGTGCGCGGCAAGCAGAATGGTGCCGCCGGGCGTTTCATAAACGCCGCGTGACTTCATGCCGACAAAGCGGTTCTCGACAAGGTCGACGCGGCCGATGCCGTTGTCACGTCCCAGGTCATTCAGTGCGGCCAGCAAGGTTGCCGGGCTCATTGCTTTGCCGTTGAGCGAGATGGCATCACCCTGTTTGAAACCAAGCGTTATGATGGTTGCCTTGTCCGGTGCGTCCTCCGGCGCAACCGAGCGCATATAGACGTATGGCGGCGGCTCTTCGTTGGGGTCTTCCAGGACCTTGCCTTCCGAGGACGAGTGCAACAGGTTTGCATCGACCGAGAATGGTGCTTCACCGCGCTTGTCCTTCGCCACTGGAATCTGATGCTTTTCAGCGAAAGCAATCAGATCTTCGCGGCTCTTGAAGTCCCATTCCCGCCAGGGCGCGATGATCTTGATGCCCGGCTCCAAAGCGTAATAGCCAAGTTCGAAACGGACCTGGTCGTTGCCTTTACCAGTGGCGCCGTGGCAAACGGCGTCCGCGCCCGTCTCGCGCGCAATCTCAATCTGGCGTTTGGAAATCAACGGCCGGGCAATCGAGGTGCCAAGCAGGTATATGCCCTCGTACAAGGCGTTCGCCCGCATCATGGGGAACACATAATCGCGCACGAACTCCTCACGCAGATCCTCGATGTAGATGTGCTCTTTTGCGATGCCCATCATCTCGGCTTTCTTGCGCGCCGGTTCCAGCTCCTCACCTTGGCCGAGATCGGCAGTGAACGTCACCACCTCGCAGCCATAGGTCTCCTGCAGCCATTTGAGAATGATCGAGGTATCTAATCCGCCCGAGTAGGCAAGGACGACCTTTTTGATGGTCTTGGGATCGGACATGGAGCTTGGCCTTTGGTAATTGGCGTTGGAATGGAGGAAGCGCGGGGCGCTCAAAACGGCTCGGCACTATAGGCAGACCGGCCACTATCGCAAGGGGAACCGCGCGTTGCCGTTCACGGGGCGCGGCAGGTTTACATGTTTGATCGCTACTCCGACGATGTTGATCCTGATATATTCCGCGCCGGCAACGACATTATGGAGGTGATTTCAGTGACCAAGTTCCCGCGTTTGAGCGCCCTGGCTATAATCACAGCCTTCGCTATTGGCCTTGTTACGGCATCGGTCGCCGAAGCTCAAAAGAAGCCTGACGCGCCGGCTGCAACGCCAGCAACAACCGCTAAGCCGAAAACCGCAGCAAAAAAGGTGGCGTCACCCTGCAAAGGACTTGAAAAAACCGCCTGCTCAAAGATGGCGGACACATGCTCGTGGATTGATGCCACCACCCGCAAGGACGGCAAGAAAGTGAAAGCCTATTGTCGCAAACGTCCGCCCGCCAACAAGGCGACAAATGCCAAGCCGGCAAAAAAGACCACGGCAAAGGCGAAAGCGCCTCCCGCTCCGGCAAACTGAAGTTGAAAAAGACATCCGAATTTAAAAGTAAAAGGCCGCTCTGCAAACGGGCGGCCTTTGCCTTGACGAAAGCGGTATCGTCCAATTCCAGATGTTCAAGTCAAATTGGGCGGACCACTTGCCCGAAAAGGCTGGCCCAATTGGCCATGAAGCCCAAAGCAAGCGGTGTCATCGCCATCAGCGACGCCGACATAACGTTGCCCGGGCTTGCATTATGAACGCGGACCTGCGTGCTCGCATGTCCTCCGTTGGAGCGATAGCTGGCGAAGCTGTCCTCGACCACCCTGCCGGCCGTCGTCGCGGCATCCATAACCGCGGTGTTGGCTTCAGCAAGCGGATAAGCAACGTTGCGTGGCACGCCGACACCCATCATCGTGAAAGCCATCGGCCAAGCTGCAGGATTCCCCTGTAGCGGCCATGCATTCATCCAAAATGCAAAAGGCGCGAAAGGGTTGAATGGCATGACGGTGGCAGCAGGCGTGGCTGGGGCAGTCATTGCGCCGAAGGGGAACATGAAGATCCCCACCTGTGCCGGGCTTGGCTTTGAATTTGGATGGCGATACCAGGATTTCGGCTCCGGTTCCGGCGTCATTTCCAATGTTCGCGCCCAAAAACTAAGCGCTTGTCCGAACAAATTTGCCTGAGCCGAAAATGCCGCCGTTGCATAGCTGAAACCAGCCTGCATCGAACATTGGGCGATGCGCTGGCCGGCTTGGATCATGTCATTCTGGCGCATCTTCATTCCAATGAGTTGTGGTTAAATCGAGCGGCTGAACTTATTCCGCTGGGCGGCAAGCGCATGCAATCACACACATATAGCATTTATTTCGCAGTGCAGCAATGAATTATTGCGCCGCACCATAAACGCGAATGATTTCATGGATCTACGAAACATGAACACGATCCAGCCAGAACTCATCAGGATTTGGCGGTTTTTTCCTTGCCACTATCGGGCACGGTTCGCGCTGGCACGTATATCCGTGAGGGTCCTGAATTGCCATCCATTAGCACAGAACCGGAGGGTTGAGCCACCGCGTCGCGGTTAGCCTCATTCGTCATGGCGTCGGCCGAAGTGTCCGTCTTCGAGCTTTCGGGCTTTTTTATCTCACCTGGGACATACCCAGGCGCGGCGGCCTTGGCGCTTCCTGCAACGGAGCTTTTGGCGGATGAAGAACCGCCATCGTTATCACCCGTCGTGCCCCCGGTTCTGACCCATTTGTATGCGGTGGACTTCGCCGGCTTGCGTTTGCGGCCTGCGTTGCGGCCAGCTGTCGCCCAGTAGAACCATCCACCCACAGCCCCGGCCGTGACAAAGGCAGCTAGCGCGTACCCGTTGACGATGGTTGGCAGGCTCGCTTGTTCCGCAGAATATTGTGCCAGGAAACCACTAAACCCAATGACCACGCCGGCAGCCGCGTAATAAAGCCATGTTCTAAGCTTCAGCCATTCACCGATGACAATGACGATCAGCGCGAAAAGTGCTGAAAAAATTGCTGTGTGCGTGGCCGCTTTCAACGTCAGGTCGCCAAGCGCCAATATCTGGCTGACAAAGGAGATACCCTCAGTTCCAGCCCAACCGGTTGGCGGCTGCGCGAATAATACCTCTGTCACGGCTGCGGCAAGAATGGCAGCAATGAAGCCGAGAAACACTCGGAAAACGGTGCGCACTCAAGCTACTCCCCACTTCGCCTCAATGATCGAGAGC
>JBKEAX010000172.1:0-7649 GCA_047972825.1 Hyphomicrobiaceae bacterium
CCTGAAGGCTTCGAAGGCAAAGTGACATTCGGCTACACCATCACCAATGGGCCTGGGGCAACAGCCAGCGCGCTGGCGGAAGTCACCATCCTGCCCAACTCCGCGCCGGTGGCAGCCGTAGTGCTGTCCAATCAAACTGGAAATGCCGATGAAACCTGGTCATTCAAACTGCCAGCCGGCCTGTTCACCGACCCTGACGGCGACATGATTTCCTATTTTGCGAGTCTGACGAACGGTTCGCCTTTACCCGACTGGCTGAGTTTCAACCAATCCTCTCAGACCTTTACCGGCATACCTCCAGCAGGAAGCAGCGGCCAGCTTGAATTGCGCGTGGAGGCCTACGATGGCTTTGCAGTCACCGCTCAAGACTTCACACTCACAATTGACGGTGACGCACCAGAGCCAGACCAGACCATTGCTGGCACGAGTGGCAATGATTTTCTCGCGGGCGGAAGCGGCAACGACACCTTCACGGTCCTGGGCAATGACACGGGCTTTGACACCTATGACGGCGGCGCTGGCATCGACACCATTTCGGGCAGTCCATGGAACGACACGATCGGCCTTGCGAATGCCGCAGGAAACCTGACCGACATCGAAATAATTGACGGCGGAGGCGGCAACGACAGGCTGAAGCTAACTGACGGGAATGACAATCTGGATCTTACCGGCATTGCTATCAGCAGCGTTGAACTCATTGATGCGAGCGCGGGCAATGATACACTGATGGGTTCATCGGGCGACGACACAATCCGCGCTGGCGCAGGAAATGATTGGGTAAACGGTGGCAATGGCAACGACACCTTCACCATCGTCGGCAATGGCGAAGGTGTTGATGTCTTTATCGGTGGTGAGGGCAACGACACGATCATGGGCAGCCCATGGGCCGACACCATCGCCCTGGCTAATGTCATCGGCAACCTGGATGGCATTGAAGCCATCGACGGCGGTGATGGACACGACACGATAAAGCTGACGGCGGGTGATGATATCCTGGATCTCAGCGCAGTCTCCGTCAGCAGTATTGAATTGATCGACGGGGGAGCAGGCAACGACACGATCACCGGCTCGTCTGCCAATGATACAATCCGTGCTGGCGCCGGTAACGACTTCGCCAACGGCGGAGATGGCAACGATACGTTCACGATTGTCGGCAATGGAGAAGGCTTTGACGTGTTCGTCGGTGGTGCGGGCACCGATACCATCCTGGGGAGCCCCTGGGCAGACACCTTTGGGCTGGCCAACGTGATCGGCAACCTTGACGGAATCGAAGCAATCGATGGCGGCTCCGGCAACGATAGAATTCTGCTGACGGCCGGCGATGATGCACTCGATTTATCGGGCATAGCCCTCACGAGCATCGAGTTGATCAACGGCGGCGCGGGCAACGACACCATTGCCGGCAGCGCTGGCGCAGACGTCTTCATGGGTGGCCCGGGCCAGGATACTTTCGTGTTCCGAAACGGCTTCGCCCACGACATAGTGCTTGACTTCGAGCTTGGTTCGGGTGCGGGAGCGCCGCACGACAGCATCGATGTTGCCAGCACGAATTTCGCCGACTTCGAAGCCATTATTGCGGCATCAGCCGAAATCAACGGGGATACCGTCATTACATTCGACAACGAAAATTCGGTGACGTTGGCAGGCGTGTCACTACAGCTGCTTACAGCAGACCATTTTCATATTGCGTAGGCTATCACCATTCCTCAACACAATGCACTTCAGCACAATCGGCATCTGCCGCACATGAGAGCACATGCCGCCCCACCAACAAGCCCGCAACATGCAAAAGCCAAACTCACGCAACTCCAATCTTACATCAATCGCATTGCCATTAGCAGTGCTGGCAGGAGGGTTCATCGCTTCTTCCTGCCTTGCAGCCAGCGCTGTTGTTGCACAACGGGAGGGCTCCCCCCCTGAAACAGATCAATGCGCACTTTCGAAAAGGTCTGGGCCGCATGCCGTCGTAAGCGTGATCGACGGCGCGACACTACTCTTGGACAGCGGTGAGCATGTTCGCTTGGTCGGTCTCCTTGCCCCTTCTGTTTTTGACGCATCTCCCGGGCGCAAAGCAACCGAACGACTTCGCACCGCCTCTCACTTGGACGCAACCTCATGGGGGCCTGCAAACGCCGCCAAGGAGGCCTTGGCCAAGCTCGCTCTGGGCCGGCCTGTAACACTTGCCTACACCGGCCGCCGGCGCGACCGTTACGGACGCCATCTCGCACACGTTTTTGCAAAGATGGCCGATAAGAACGTTGTCTGGCTTCAAGGTGCCATGCTGACCGCAGGACATGCCCGCGCCGTTGGATTCCCCGATAACTTCGGCTGTATTGATGCGCTACTGGCAGCGGAAGATGCAGCCCGCACCGCCATGAGTGGCATCTGGTCAAACCCTGTCTACACTGTCCGCCCTGCATGGCAATCACGCGCCTTGCTGCAACGGCGCGGCACCTTTCAACTGGTGGAAGGCCGCATCAAGAATGCCGCGCGGGCTCGGGGCGGCCGGATCTATCTCAACTTCGGCAGCAATTGGCGACGTGATTTCTCCGCCATGGTCGCACCTGGCGTTTCGCGTTCCAATCCAGCATGGGCATCATCGCTGCTTGACCTGGCTGGGCGGGACGTTCAGCTTCGTGGTTGGGTATTACAGCGCAACGGTCCAATGCTTGACATCGAACATCCAAGCCAGATCACAATACTGGAAAAAGAACCAGATACAGTGAGGCGCAAAACCAATTCTCTGCAACAGGGCAATGCATCAGAAGCTGGAGGGCCGCTGAAGGCGGGGCGTTGAAGACAGGATGTTGAAGCAAGCTGGCGCTAACCCAATCTACGCGGCAACGGCCTGACAGAACAGCTACCTCTGCACCGGCGGAAGCACGCGCCGCCCCGCTGAACCGTTGAGGCGCATGAGATCATCGGCATTATCCACGTCATGCACTTTGCGCAACATCGCAACACGATGTGCATTGAGATTTGCAAGCGTGTCAGCCAGCGTGAACGGGCTGGACCATCGCACGTTCTTGAACATGGGCAAACATCGCGGCGTGCGATGCTGACCAACCAGACAGTAGCCGCCATCTTCCGCCGGAGCGAATACGGCATCTGCATTACCCAGTGCACGAAATGCCTGCGCAATGTCGCCAGTGCCCATGCAAGGGCAATCCGAACCGATAATCACGACTGGACCGGGCGGCATCATCTCGAACAACCGTTGCATGCGCTGATCCAGATCCCCGCCACCTTGGCGGCACCATTCCACGCCATGGCGCCAGTAGCGCGAGACTACAGTCGTATCCGGCGCGACTGCGAGCCACGTCCGCCAGCGGGAATCGCGCGCCAGCCGGGCAATAATCGCGTCACTTGCATGCCGATAAAACCCCGTAGCAGCGACGGTGCCGATTTCACTGGCTAGGCGCGTTTTCACCCGCCCCGCAATGGGCTCCTTGACCATTATGACGAGGAACCGTTGCCACGTCTGCCGGCGTCGTACCGCGCCCGACCTGCCTTTTTGTTCGGCTTTGCCTACTGGCCCCCGCGCGGGCCGTGCATTCCATGCCGCGCGCGGCAGTGCTGAGAGCCTTGGCCTGGCCTTGCCCCGTTTACGCGAGTGGAACGTAGGCGTAGCCATTGCCATCTTTTTCAATCCGGCCTGCCGCGGGCATGCCGTAGTGGTAGCCCGTGATGACAGCCTTATCGGCCACGACCTTGTCAAAAACACGCCTGCGGCTTGCCTCAGCCATTTTCGGATCGCCATCGAACGCAGCATGCCAACCAGGATGCCGTGCAAAAAGAGCGGGAACGTTAGTCAGGTCAGCAAGGACAACAAGTTGATCCTTGCCAGACCCGACCACGTAGGTGGTATGGCCGGCAGTATGCCCGTACGCTCCAGCGGCCACGATGCCTGGTGCCACTTCAGCACCGTCTTCAATACGTTCCACGTTCTTCCACGTCGGGAACGTAGCCTGTATTCGCTTGGCCAGCCCCTGCCGCCGTTCGGGAAGCGCGCCAATTACTGCGGGGTCCGTCCAGTATGCAAACTCGGTGTTGGGAACGATGATCTGAGCATCAGGATAAACCTGTGCGTTGGTGCCTTTTTCCATCAGCCCGAAGATGTGATCGGGATGAAAATGCGTCACCACCACCGTGTCAATTTTCTTCGGATCAATCCCGGCCGACTGCATGTTGGCGGCCAGCTTGCCAGCCGTCGGCGCCAACTGCGCGCCCGTGCCTGCATCGAACATGATGGTGCGCCCACCCGTCTTCACGAAGGTTACGGTGAAGGGAATATGGATCTTGTCTGTTGCGCTGCCGGCAGCCGCCAGCGCAGCCTTGGTTTCGTCAACCGTTGCGTTGCTGATGAAGGCTTCATCGTGAGGCTTCTCCCAAATGCCATCGAAGACAGTTGTCACCTCGATATCGCCGATTTTGAACTTGTAGAAACCCTTGGCCATCAAATCAGCTTCGGCCGGGCTCCTGGCAAACACGATGCGGCCGCCAAGACCAAGCATGGCAGAGGCAGCAGCAGCTGAGACAACAACTTCGCGGCGATTAAGGCCAGACTGACCCTTCATGGTCACCTCCTGTTTTGGACGGACGTCATTCCATGCCAGCGATATCTGGCCCAGAAGTGGCACTTTAGCGAATAAAATCGGCTACGAGTGCGATGCAGGCGGAAAAATCCATTCAACACCTCGTGCGCGCTGCCGGTAATAGCTCATCTGCTTGGCCAATGTTGCGCCAAACACAAGCTGGACGCGATCCAGAGAACCGCCATGCTCACCTGGGGGCCTAACTCTAACAAAGGGTTCCAGCCCTATGACTTGACCCCACCCGATCCGGCAGCTTTGGCGGTCGTTAGCATGGTGTCTCCGGCTTTCCGGCTTGGAGCATTATAAATGCTCGCCACATAGTCGGGCGATGCACCCAGCGCGTAGAGTGCCCTACAAATTTGGTTGCGTGCCACCCGGTGCAAATACCCTTCACAGCGGTAACGGTCAGCGCCGGTTCGCGCTATGGCGCTGAGGCTTGCCAGCCTTCGGCGCCCCAGGCGGCGCACCATATCGACATCTTCCATAAGGACCATGTCGTGATAACCGCCGATCTCATCATACAAACGCCTCGGTATAAGCAAGCCCTGGTCGCCATACGGGCGGGCGAGCAATCCGTTTCGCAACGCAACCAGTTTTTCCAGAACACGAGGTGCCGCCCCGCGATCATCGAGAGCAAAACGAAAGGTTGCAGCACTTGCCGGTGCGTGACCCAAGTCCACCCGCTGCATGAATGCGGATGCGTCAAGATCCCAGTCGGATGAGAGCACGCTATCGGCATGCAAAAACAATAGCCATGGCTGGCCTGCCGCATCTGCTCCAGCACGCAGCTGTCCTCCGCGGCCAGGCTTTGAGGTGATCACCCTGGCACCGGCCTGGTCGGCGACTTTCAATGTCCGGTCGCTCGAACCACCATCGGATATGATGACCTCGCGCACAAAGCCTTCCACCGCTGCGGGAACCAATGCGGTCAAGCATGCCGCCAGTCGGCGCTCGGCATTAAGCGTTGGAATTATAACCGAGATCATGCCCCCTCCTCGCACGGCTCCCTTCAGCAACTACTCAACCTGTGCCTGCTTGTCACCCCCCGCTTAAACAATGGGCAATTTCGCACGCATGTTCTTTATTTGTTCTTGCTGCTGTGTTATGCATGTTCGCAGGAAGACCGCTGCTCACCTGCACACGAGGAAGGGAAGCCCAATGTCGAAAGCGCATGATGATGCACACGTTAGTTTCGCCAAGCCGTCATCTGCGCACGATAACATGGCAGCGCCTGAAACTATCTTTGGGGGCGAGCAGGTAGAGAGAAACGGTTTTGCTATCGATGGCGCACGGCGACGGGGTCGAGGTGCGTCCTCCAACGCATCGGGACGTTTCGAAACGTCTGCGCGAAGCGGTTTTGACGATGGCTGGGAAACACTTGCCGAATTGCCGCCGTTCAAGACCGAAGTGCAATTCGAACCGGCGCGCACCATCATCTCAACCAACGACAGTCCCGACATTTCCTTTGACCAGTCAATCAACCCATACCGCGGCTGTGAACACGGTTGCATTTATTGCTACGCACGCCCGACCCACTGCTATCTTGGCCATTCAGCTGGCCTCGATTTCGAAACCAAGCTCTATGCCAAGCCCAACGCTGCCGAACTCCTGGAACGGGAGCTGGCAAATCCACGCTATCGCCCGCGCACGATCGTGCTCGGCACCAACACGGATCCCTACCAGCCAATTGAACGCGAGCACGGCATCACGCGACAAATTCTGGAGGTGCTGGAGAAGGCCAATCATCCCATTGGCATCGTCACCAAATCGGCATCTGTTGTTCGCGATTCAGATATCCTGGAGCGCATGGCAAGAAAGGGTTTGGCCAAGGTGGCCCTTTCTGTCACCACGCTCGACAGGCGGCTTGCCCGCGCCATGGAGCCGCGCGCTTCAACACCGCATCTTCGGCTGGCCGCCCTGGCAGAGCTTAGTGCCAAGGGCATCCCGACAGCGGTCATGATGGCGCCTATTATCCCCTCTCTCACCGACCATGAGATTGAAGGATTACTTGAGGCCGCTGCAAAAGCGGGCGTGCGAGAGGCTGGTTATGTGCTGCTTCGCTTGCCCCTTGAGATCAAGACGCTGTTCCGGGAGTGGCTCGATGAACACGAACCAGGCCGTTCACACCGGGTTATCAACCGACTCAAGGAGATGCACGACGGCGCCGATTATCGCAGCCAATTCCGCCTGAGGCAGACCGGTAGTGGCCCGTATGCTGCTCAGATCGCACAGCGATTCCGCATGGCCCGGCGACGGCTGGGTCTTGATGGCGAACGCCAGATGCCGCGAACCGACCTGTTCCGCCCTCCGGTTCTCCCCGGCGGACAGCTCGAACTGCTTTGACAGAGGCATCGCGCAGCCGCACGCTTGGTGCATGAAGATCAGCGATTCGCGCCTGACACCCACATTTGAATTGGAATCCGTCGAACTGGCACTCGGCGGAGGTCCCATTGTTGGCATCGACGAAGCAGGTCGCGGACCTTGGGCCGGGCCTGTGGTCGCGGCAGCTGTCATACTAGACCCTGACAACATTCCGCTTGGCATCAACGATTCCAAGGCGCTCGACGCTGACGATCGCGAGGCGCTTTATTCAAGGATCACTGCCAATGCGACTGCCTATGCCATCGCCATAGCCGACCCGGAACGCATCGACCGCGACAACATATTGAATGCAACGCTTTGGGCGATGAAAGAAGCGGCATCGAAACTCAACCCCAAACCGCGCCTTGCGCTTGTCGATGGCAATAAACTTCCCCGGCTCACCTGCCCGGCACGTGCCATCGTCAAGGGTGACGCAAAGTGCCTCTCGATCGCCGCGGCCTCAATCCTCGCCAAGGTCACGCGGGACCGTATCATGATCGAAATGGGCCGGGAGTTTCCTGCTTATGGCTTCGAACGGCACAAGGGCTATGGAACACCGGAGCACAAGCAAGCAATCCAACGCCTCGGCGTGACACCCCATCACCGCCGGTCGTTCAAACCGGTGCAACTTGCCCTCAGCATCACCTAAGAGCATGTTCAGCCGAAGTGTGCAGCGGTTCGGCGTGAAGAACA
>JBKEAX010000187.1:0-7548 GCA_047972825.1 Hyphomicrobiaceae bacterium
TTCCAGAACCCGCTTCTGGATTCGGCGACTTCATTCGGCTGCGGCGCGGAAACGGACAGGAAGTCTACGTGAGGACAGCATCAGTTGTTCGAGATCCTGCGTGTGGCAGCGTCGAGGTGGACCGAATGTAATAAGCTCCAGGGTCCGGACCCTACTCTACCGGACTGAGTGTGAAGCCGCTTTCTCGAAGCAGGTTCACCAACCCGCCAGGTCCTGGCAGATGCAGTGCGCCGACAGCAATGAAAGCTCCATGATGCAGCATAGGAATTGCGCGATCACGCATCAACAGATTGCGGCGATCAACCAAAGCTGCCCGGATAACACCGAGCATCGCGGGCGAGAGAGCCTCGCCTGAATAATCGACGGTCAAATCCCATATCGCAGGCATCAACCGATCATCATAAAGCCGTGCTGTCGTTTCTGTCATATCCTCCAACCGATTGCTGAGCTGGATGCTCGACTTGAGCCAGGCCATCTGTGCATCATCTGGCAGGCTCGCCATGGCCTGATACTGCTCCAGCGTGCTTTCAAGCCCCATCAACGGAAGACCATTGCTGGTTCCAAACTCAGCCACGACAACATCCAACGGCTTCAATCCAGCCTTTTGCCGGATTTCCTCGCAACGAGATCGGGCCAGGAACATGGAGGCTGCCCACGGCTTCAACCCATGGACCAACTCGGGTGCGAGACCGGCAGCATCCAGTGCCTTCTCGACAACTTCCAACTCGTCCTCATCAAGCACGGTCGCCAGGGTTTTTCCGCGCGAAAGCATCAGGGGAATGGAGTGCGCCATCTGCCGCCGATGACCAGCGCGGGAAATTGGGCGACTTTCCAGGACGACGACGCGCGACGCCAGGATCGCATTGCGCGTTGCCTGTGACAGCAATTGCAGCCGAGAACTTGAGATGTGAACCGTGCCGAGAATATAGGACGTCACGCCTTCTGCCATGCCGGATATACGCCACAGCATGTGGCTGCTGTTGATCTCAGATCGAGCGCGCTCGATGATCTGTTCATGACGATGCGGTGACTTGTGCTTTAGCTTGACCAGAAGATCATGGCCCTCGCAATTTTCGGGCACTGCACCAACCGCGTCCTTGATGGGCCAAACCGTGAGGTGCAACATGCATGAAACAGCGAGTGCACAACAACTGCGCGCGAACAACACCAATTATCTCTCGACCGCGTCGAATTCACCCAGCAGCACTGACCTTGGACCTTTGCCGACCTTTATACGCGCAACCTCCTTTCCCAGTTCAAGGTCAACTACGGATATATCATCGCTGAACCAGTTGGCGATGAATGCACGCTTTCCCGTTACAGCAGCGACGACACCCTCGGGGTAAGAGCCTATCTTGATGGTCTTCGTCACGCCCAGTGTTTTCGCATCAAGAGCGGTGAGTGTTCCCGACTGTTGATTTACGACAAGGATAAGCTGCTGCTCTGCCAGAGGTGTCACGCCGTAGGGCATCGTCCCCCCGGTTGGCACTGTTCTCTGAGCCAGCGTGCGTATATCTATCGTGGAAAGCGTGCCACTTTGCACATTGACCACAAGCACCCTTCGGCGTTCATCATCGGCTGCGAGTGCGAATGGGGCACGCCCTACCGGAATGCTGGCGATAACCTCCAGACGCGCTGTGTCTATGACACTTACGGAATCGCTTTCCCTGTTCGCCACAAACGCGCGACCGTCATATATGGCTATTCCTGCTGGGGCTCGCCCCACCCTTAGCGTCGCAAGCATGTTGCCGTGCCGCGCATCAACAATACTCACGCGATCGCTGTTCCAATCCGTCACCCAAAGCCGGTTAGAACCGTCAATCGCCAGACCAAACGGCGTGCCTGGCACCACGAAGGTTGCGGAAAGACGCAACGTGGCATCGTCCAGAACAGAAACCTTACCCAGCTCCGGATGCGAAACGAACACTTTCCCAAGACCAGCCGCGTACAACATCGAGGCTGGGCCTTTTGCCGTCGACACGACGTTCAACTCGCGCATTTCATCGATATCTACGAGACTTAAAGTCGAGGCTTCCTGGTTGGCGACGAGAAGACGCTTGGGTGGTGTTGCAGCTGTACTGGTGGCGACGGCACCAACGACAGACATACCAAGCAGCACCACAGCTACAAGCGCGATAAGACTCCTCGACACGGGTGCGAGGTTCATTTTTTCTCCTCGATCTTGCTCTTCAGCCCTTGCAGGCCGGTCTGAAAGAAGTCCGTGATAGCAGCGATTGCCGCCGCATCATTCTTGTCGTCGGGTGGAAAGTTACCCGTATCTGCACGATAAAAGCGGCCCTTCCATTCAACCTCGCTGCCTCCATCCGCCGGACGCACGGAAATGTGTGCCGTGTAGAAGCTCACCGGGAACAGGTCGACGTTTTCCTTGTTGAGACGATAGCCCAGCGCCTTGTTGTCCGCATCGTACTCATCAAGGCCTTCCATGAGCTTGATATCGTCAACCAGTATCAACTCACGTTCAGCACCAGTTGCATTGCCACCGCTGACCTTCGATGATTTTACTTTTGGATGCCATTCCGCGATCCGTGAAAAATCACCGACATACTTCCAAACCTCTTCGGGCGATGCAGCGATGGTGATTGTCTCATCCACCCGTTGGGGCGTTGGCCCGTGCGCCTGTGCGGCGGCGGCGAGGCCGAGAATGACGAGCGACATAAACAGACGAGTAAAAATGCTAATCATAGTGAGGCGATCCCTTTCCTTGAATGTAATGCGTTTGTTCGTGAGTTCATTCGTGTGCCGAGGGCGGCCAGCGGGGCGCCTGCGAACAGCGCAGCCAGAACTACCAATGCGAACCAGGCGGGATACTGGCTAACGTCGCTTGCAACCAATATCCGACGTGACGATAGGGCCTTGCCCATCGTGGCCACGAGAGACGGCCCTTGGCCCAGTTTCAAATAGTGCAGGCTGGTCTTACCCGCCAAGACTTCGAGATGTTCGTCGCGGCGGGAGGTGAGATGCTCTTCACCGGTTGAACTCGACGCCCCCCACGGGGCGTTACGCGGATGCCAACCGGCCCGCAAGGAGGCATCCTTGGGCGGAACGCCAACGCGGTTTTCCTGTGTAACTTCCGTCGCACGCCATGTTCCAGTTTCGCGCCCATCAAGGTCAAACTTCGGAATGGGCACTTTCTCTGTGCCGCCAACCCCAACGATCAAGCCTGCAACCGCTCCCGGCTTTCCTTCGAAATCAGGTATCTCGCCATGAGCCAGCGG
Source organism: Hyphomicrobiaceae bacterium (assembly GCA_047972825.1). Classification (GTDB taxonomy): domain Bacteria; phylum Pseudomonadota; class Alphaproteobacteria; order Rhizobiales; family Hyphomicrobiaceae; genus JAEUMD01. The sequence continues at coordinate 3,237 of JBKEAX010000187.1, forward strand.
CGGGGCCTCATGACCATCGGTGAAAAACACCAGGTTCCATCCGCCCGAATCTGCAATATCAAGCGCGCTGTAGAGTCCCTTGGCTATATAGCTGTCACCTTCCCACGCCATGCGCCAATCGATCTCCTGCAATGCGCCCGAGATCGGAGCATAGTTGCCGCATATCTCAACCGGCTCGAACAGCAAAAACGAGCGGCGCTCTGTAAAGAGCCCCAGGCCAACCTTCGACCGGCAGTCGATACGTTGGATTGTCTCAAGGATGGTTGAGCGGACCAACTCAAGGCGACTGGCGGTTGCTCCATTGGCCTCGACGTCACGCGTATTCATGCTGCCGGTAATGTCGATCACAAAAAGAATGTCCGACACATCCCGCTCAGTCTCGATGCGCGGCATGAACAGTGCACCGAGGATGGCTACAGCGGCGACAGCTAGGCTCCAGAAGCGCCAATCCTTTGCGGCAAACCACGTCACGGCAACCCCCTCGGCAAACCGGGAATATCCGTCCAGACTTTCTTGGCTTTCTGCTCTGGCTCCTCTTCATCAGGCGCAACAGGGGGGAAATCACGAACCAGGCGCATTGCGACGTCCAGGTTGTAGCGCGTATTCCAGGACGCGGGGTCGAGTCGCAAGGCCTTCTTGTAGTCGTCCTTGGCTTGCGAGACGAGCGGTACCGCCTTGTCCAGGTCGCGCTTGTCGACCTCAACAAAGGCAAGCCGAAGCCGCGCGTTTGCCAGATTGTAAAGCAGCGCTGAGCGGCTCGTTGCGTCAAAATCAGCCGGCACCTTATCGACCAACGTCTGTGCCTCTTCCAGGCGATCGCGACCGAGCAGGAACAACTGTCGCGCTATGACAAGACCGGATGGTGCAGTGGCAGGATTGACCTCGATGTCCTCACCGCGCGCGAGTGCAGCAATCTGGGCGTTTTGCGTCTTGGCGTGCTGCCATGCCTGTGCGGACATCACCAGCCACGCCAGTGCGGCGGTGGTGGCAAGCAACAGAACTGCCCCCCACGACCGGCTTGCAATGCGCCATAGCAACTGCATATGGGAGGCAAGCTTTACCATTCACGACTCCCTGTCATTCATGGCCAGCGGCGCTTCAGCAAGCTTTGCAACCAGCAACAATCCAAGGAAAACAAGCGCTACTGCGTACATTGCAGGGGCCAGGTTTTTGCGCGGTATCGTTTCGATGTAGTTTATGGGACGGCTTTCGAGCTTGTTGATTGCCTCGATTGCGTCGGCTATCGCAGCTGGGTTTTCTGCTTCAAAAGCCCGGTATGGCGACCCCAGACTGGAGAAGAACTTGTGCAGGTGTCGCTCTGGTAGCGCACGAGGGGTGTCTTCCTCATCGGCTCCGGGCGGGTCGTGGATTCCACGGCTTCCCTCCGTGCGGAAGTAGAGCCAGTAGAGGTTTGGCTGGCGCTTGGAGAAGCCCTGCCGCAACTTGTCCTGAACCCGGCGCTCAATTACCGCGGCACCATCCGAAATCAGCAGGATTGCGCGTGAGGATGCCGAGGGATCCTGGTCGTGCATTCGCAGCGCCAGGAGCAGACCGCGACCAACATCGGTGTACGCTAATCCCTGCCGATCAATTGCTGCGATAGCGGCTTGCACTGCTTCACGGCGGTCGGTCAATGGCAGCACATGAAAAGGCGAGGTCGAAAAGCCGGCCACGCCAAAGCGGTCGTTTTGACGATCGCTTACGAATTTCGACAGCAATTGTTCCGCGGCTACCGACTTGGACACCTCGCCGCCGGTGGGTTGCCGGCCGGCGAAAGTGTTGTCCATGCTGCTGGATCGATCGAGCAGCAAAACGATGTGCGCGCCTTTGCCTGTCCGCTCGACCTGCTGTTCGCGCATGTGCAGTCCGGCAAGACCCAGAAGCAGTCCTGCAATACAGAGTGCCGCCGCAGACTTCAGCGTCCATGCTACCACTGTTGATAACTGGTCAGGTTCTACAATCGACAGCGAGGGGTAGGGCTGTGGCCGCGTTGCCCCGACGAAGAATGGAAGAAGCGCCAGCGGCATCAGAAAGAGTAATACGGGTGTATCAAGCGCGAGGTTCATATGGCGAGCCTCCGTTCCGCAGCAGCAAGGTCATCCATCAACCGCTTCAGATTGGCAGCTGGAAGGCTCTCTCTCGCGTCGCTTGTGCGTCCGGAAAAAAAGGCGTCTTTGGATGCGTTGAAGAATCCTTCGACACGGTCACGGTGCTCGTCAATTGCAGCATTGCTACTGGCAATATCGTTGAGGTCCGTTGGCAAGACGCGCCGCCCCGCAGCCTCATCGATCGCCCTGTGCATGACCAACAGCAGTTCGCGATAACGATCGTCATCAACGTCATCCACGACCATCGCCCTTCCGAACTCGCGCGCCGCTCTGGTAAACGGTCGGCCGCGGCGTGCGCCAAATGGAAAGACGGAGTAGCGGTGCGCGAGGAGCAAACCGAGCACGCCAAGGGCTACTGCTGCGATCAGTGTAGCAAGGCGGTGCGGCCGTTCACGCAAAGGGGTGGCCGAAGCGTCAGGACGCAACGCATCTGCGGGATCGTCTGGCTTTTCTTCCGGAACAATTTCGCGAAGCGGCGAAAACATGACTTTTACGGCGGGTACCATCAGGTCGCTCTGCTCACCGCCGACAGACCGCACCCGCAACTTGAAACCTGGAATCTCCAACACCTTGGGCTGCAGCGCAGAGTAGAAACCCTGGTATTCAAGACGCATTGAAAGTCTGCCACCCTCTGCCGTCTTGTTATCAACGGTGATGTCGCGCAGCTCCAGCCAGTAGGCAACCGGTCCCTTCCGGGGAAGCGACGCGGCCAGAACTCGATCTTCGCCGGGCTCCAGTTCCACTGTGACGTGCCGCGTGACGACATCACCTATGAAATGACCAAATGGCCGGGGTTCCTCGATGTAGACCTTGGCGGCTTGTGCGGAGGACAACGCGAAACCGAAAAGATATGCGGCCAGAGCATGCACGATAAGACGTGTCATAGCGTTCCCCGCGACAGGTATGCAGAGAAGGCGTCCCAGTCGATCTTGTCACGAACCTCGAAGATCTCACGCCCTTCGCGGCTGGCGATTTCGTTCAGTTCCGCCCGGCGCTCGCTTTCGCGACGTTTCCATTCACGTTTGAGCGAAGGACGCATTACGACCAGACGGTTTTTGCCGGTCTCCATGTCCCGTAACTGCATCAGCCCCCACTCCGGCAGTTTTTCCACCTCCGCGGAGTCGCTGAGAAGAATCGGCACAACGTCGTGTAATGCAAGCAGCTCAAAAATCTCCTCGACATAGTCGCGTTGCATTTGAAAATCGGAAATGAGGAAGACAACCTTCTTGCGTCCGGCGAGGCGTGCTGCAGCTTCACGGATGCCCTGCGTGCCGTGTGCCGAAGGTGAATGGGCTGCTATCGCATCACGCATGGCGCTTTCGCCGCGTCGCGCTCGTGTGGGCGTCGCACTCAAGGGTTCGGACACGATGTCGCCACATGCCAGAACGCCGAAAGGATCACCGATACGTCGCGCGGAAGCAGCCAGCGCGCTGACGATATCGGCCACAAGCATCTGTTTGCGGGCCACGCCCCTGAATCCCATTGATCCGGATATGTCGATGATTGCCACGACGGTCACATCGGAAAGCTGCTCGAACCGTCTGACAAAGACCCGGCCGAACGGATCGCGCGCCGATAAACGGATATCAATGCGACGTGGGTCAGGCTGGTCAAGCAGCGAGGCATGATCGCGAAAGACCCCGCCTGTACCAGCAATGCGCGATTTGTGGGCGCCAGAACGGACCGACGACGACCGCCATGCGAGTCGATAAGCTATGTCGGCAAGTGGTGGTTGCATCTGGACCATTCCGGCACCTCTTACGCTCCCGACGGAGCCGGCACCGCGGCGAATACGGCATCGCCGAGTTGTCGTAGTAGAGTTTCACGGCGCAGTTCGTAGACGGGTTCAAGAAAGATGCGATGTGCCATCGTCTCGAAAAAGATATCGCGGATGTCGTCGGGGAGAACAGCTTCACGGTGATCGAGCCACGCGGACACACGCGCTGCGCGCAAGAGAAAGCTGAGGCCACGCGGACTCGCGCCAGCCTGCACAAGCCGGCTGGTATCTATACCATCCATGAGGATGCCGGAGGCAGCGGGCGAGCGGATGGCCTCCCACAGGTCCAGCACATACCGTTCGAGCGCATCACTTGCGGTCACGTTGGCCTGAATTGCATTTGCGACGGCGTTAAGCTGGCTGTAGTCGATGATCGATGCCTGCAATTGCGAAATCAGATGATCAACGTCGTGAAAGCGCTTGTCGA
>JBKEAX010000195.1:0-9233 GCA_047972825.1 Hyphomicrobiaceae bacterium
CGGTTATAAAACGCGGTCGCACCAAAACTCAGTCTCTTATCGGGCGACACCAGCCGATAAGCGAGTTCATATGTCCAGACAAATTCAGGATCGACTGAATTTATGACCGTGCTCATGAACAGGTTTTCCGAAAAACCCTGACGGTAGCCGCGTCTCGCAGTGGCGGAGATACTCTGGTTCTCATCGATGTCAAACGCCAGACCAAACTTCGGCAACCAGACATTGAATGTCTCATCCACATCGTAGACATCTTGGTTATAAATCGGGATCGGATTGAAGGGGTCCGTTGTGTCCGCACCAATCAATTCAGTATTGTCTGCGGCATTGCTTACCTTATCGCGTTGCCAGCGGAGACCTCCAATCAGCGACCAGGGGCCAAACACCCTTTGACGCAGATCCGCATACAGAGCCGTCGTCTGGGTTTCATTCTCGAAGGTGCCTTGCTGGAACGGTATGAGGAAGCCACCGGTCACCGCTCCGTTGGTCAAATAGTAGAACGGATCAACCTGGATGTCGGATCGATTGTGTTCTGAGAAATCACCGTAGAAGAAACCAACAACGCCGCTTAATCCGCTCCGGTTCTTGTCATTGATTTCTAGACGAATGTCCTGGGTGAAGTCACTGCCCTTGCGCAGATCATCACGGAAGAAAACTTCCGATGCAGGCGCTGACCCGATTTCAAGATCTGTATCGATATACGCTGAAACGGACCGCAGCTTAAAGGCATCCGTAAACGCGTATGAAACATCCGCCACGAAGTTATTAACTTCTGCTTCACGGAACTCTGTGAAGAGCGACGCTTCGTTATATTCCCGTTTGAAGAAATTCGGCCCGCTAACAGAGCTTGACGCTGGCTGATCGTAGGTGCGGCTAAACGTGAAGAGAGCGGACAGGCCGGAAATGGCTTTAGGCTCTATCAGAAGCTTGCCGCGGACGTTGCGGTATTGATCCTCACCCAGCGGGCTGTTGCCGGAATCCTGGTAGCTGATGTCCTTTTCCGCATCAAGACCCTCTGCGCTAATCCTGAAAGCGACTTGGTTTTCGACGAGCGGACCTGACAACATTATACCACCGCTCTTGTGCTCGAAGCTGCCGCCGCTGGCTCTGAAAGCTGATTCCCAATGATAGGTTGGATCATTTGATTCGATCACCACCGCACCAGCCAGTGCCGCACGCCCATAAAGCCCCGATTGCGGGCCGCGCAGCACTTCAACCTGTTTCAGATCCCACGAGCCGCGTGAACCGCGGCGGATACCTTCACGATTTTGCGTGGCGCCATCAATAATAACCGATATGAGCGGGACAGCGTTGGCAATCTCGCCGAAGCCATCTGCATTGATGCCACGAATCTGAAGCGAGTTATTACCGCCGTTGTTCGAGAAATACCGAACATTCGCCATGCGGCTGAAGCTCTCGTTGACCGTATAAATACTGTAGTTCTGGATGTCCTCGCTCGTTGCGACCCCCACACTCGTTGTTGTTTCCTGGTAGGACCGCTCGATTTTTTCGCCCTCGATAATGAGGCCGTCAAGAGCCACCTCCTGCGCGGTGGCGGAGCCTGAACAAAAGGCAAGTGCGATTATTGAAATTCCGGAAAGAAGTTGTTTGCGGTGACAGCTCGACACGCCCCGACCCCCAGTCATCTGCATATCGCCAGCGGCGATAGGTTTTTGCGCAGTGATGGCTGGCTTGCCGATGGGGCTGGCTGACCACTATTTGAACAGCAAACTATTATTGTCAGCGATCAATTGTCCATGGGGTTATGGTAATAGTATACTAGTTTGGTAATCATTGTGCCCAAGAGGACACTATCTTTGCCCTGTGCTGATCGGCCCCAACTATGCCATCGATTGTTTTGTCCATGATGCCTTGCTCTCGTCGCGGTCAGAGCGCCGCCACGAAGCAAGCGCGATAGCCACGCCCCAACCTGCGAGAGTTACAAAACCAAACCAGGCAAGAAATGAGACTGCCAAGCCGGCAAACAGCATCACAGCACCCGGCAGCATTGCCAGGGCCAACGCCAATCTCCGTAACCGGGATACCATCATCTGGTCCAATGCAAGTGATGCCGTCCTGCCTGACTTGGGATCTGTCGAACCAAGCGCCGCGATCATGATCAAAGAGTGGACGCAGGATATGAATACGAGCGCCCCGTTAGCTGCATCCATTATTTCGCTGGCCTCACGTGTTCGGAACCGGGCACGCGATGCGCCATCGGCGATCGGTAGCCGGGACCTGAGCGCCATTTCCTCGCAAGCCTGAGACAGATCACTGCGACAAGCAAAAGGACAAAATCGACCGCGACGGTTTCATAGGCGCCATTTGTGATTGCTGACGGCCAGAACATACCGCCGGCCAAGATGCGCACGACAGGCAATCCCATGAGCAACACTCCAAGACTGCGCATGAGGTTTGCGTCCAACTGTGGCGCTGGCGATCTGCGAACTGTGAAGACAGCGTAGCCAATGGTGGCAGCCGCACCGATGAGAAAAGCAACGGGCGGAGCCGTGATCGCCGCATGCGCTGGATAGATGAGCAGGAATCCATACGCTGATGCCACGAGTCCAATCGGCAATCCGTAGATGACTGTTGCATTGACATATCCAAAGACCTGCCAGCGGGTGTCTTCCGCGCGGCGCTTTAGCCAGAGCGTCATGCCAGTTGCGATCAGGAAGCATGAGGCAAAGCCCAAAGCGAGCCAGACCAACTTTGAAACCACTCCGCCGAAGTTACCGAAGTGCAGCGGGGCGATGATCGAAAACAACGTACTGCCCAATGAAGGGCTCGTGCCAAGGCTGGGCTTGGCCTTCTCGAAGCTGCCATCGGCCGCGCTGAACACCAGGGTAGCCGGCTGGAGCGCCCCCTTCGCGGGGGCCAGCCTCACCGTAGCCCGAGCGTCCATGCGACCGTAGTGACTGATTTCCAGGCGACGCACCTCACCGCTGGCCCTCACGCGCGCTTCGCGGATGATCGCATCGAGATCGGCCATTCTGGCGGGCCGTTTGTCTTCAACCGGCGGCGTGCCTGCCACCGCCGCTATCAACTTCTCCTGATTGCCGCCGAAAGCGACAAAACTCATCACGGGAAGACCAATTGACAGTGCAAAGCTGAAAAACGCCCCAGTCAGCGCCAACAAAAATGCGAAGGGCAATCCCCAGGTGCCCGCGACCGAATGCTCGTCACGAGCAGCGACAAGCGTTTCCTTGTGGCGCCGAAGCGTGAAGCTGTCCTTGACCAAATGACGATGCATCAGCAGACCGGAGACTGCAGCGGCCATCATTGCGAGCCCCAGAATGCCGGTCAGTATGAGGCCCCACGGATGCGGCAGATGAAGCCGTACGTGCACATCGACGAGGAAACGTTCCAGCGCGGTAGCGGGCTCAGCAAGCACCTCTCCGGCCCAACCTTCCCGACGCACAATCTCTTGACCTGTTGATTGGTCAATTTCGATCACGACACCCCGGTCCTCAATATTGCCCGTGTCGCGTTTCTCGCGCGTGTGTATCCATGCCCGCAAATTTCCCAGAGGGCTTGCAACCACGTTCAAATCGTCGCGGTATTTTGCATCAACCGAGGCAATGGCTTTACGAATATGTGCGTCAACCGGCTGGTCGAATACCGATACAGCCTCCCCCCTACCGATTGACCAATGACCTATCTCATTGGCAAAGACGGCAATGGTGCCGGTAATAACCACGGCATAAAGCAAAAAGCCGAGAGCGATCGCTGACCAACCGTGCACGGCCACCAGTGTTTTGGTTTGCGACTGCGGCAGCTTAAACATGTGCCCTTGCCTGACCTTTCCTGCGTACCGTCAACCTGAAAACTGAATGGTGAGAAGCCCGATGTTCGCGATCGCAACGAAGGCTGCAACCGTGGCAACACGCTTGAGCTTGTGGTCGAGAACCGCGTGGAAGAACAAAGCCGCCCAGATTATCGGAAAAAGGACCAGCGGAATTACGAGATGATCGACGTTACCCGCACCAGGTGGCAGATAAACCGGCATCCCCATCAATGCGAGCACAGCGACGATAACGGTTACCGGTCCGGCAAGCACCCACCTCAGAATCAGCCGTTGCCGCGCAGTCAGAGCCCTTGCGCGTACCCGCCTCCAACTTGCAATAACCAGAATGAGCGCGCGACGCGCCCAGACTACAAGCCTTTCGGACAACGCCCCGGCGGCGGCGGTTATCGTATCATATAACCGCGCACGAACGTGTGGTTGCGCCAGATGGCCAGCTGAGCGCAGAATTCGATCAAACAATCCAACCAACCACGAGAATATGGCTCGTACCCATGTCGCAGCAATGCCCACCAGTTCTGTGGCCAGTTCGGCATATGGCCGCAGCCGCTTACGCTTACCGGCATGTTCATCGAACTGGCTCATACCCGTGGCCCTGCATTGCTTTTTTTGTCCTTCAATCCGCGCGGTTTGTTCCGCGCTCGCTGAAAATGGGTTGAGTTTTGCGGTTCGGAACCCATGGTCGGGACCCTAGCAGCAATCAATGCTCGATGTGACAGGCACCGCCGAATTCTCTATTTTATCGGTAAACTATCAATACTTTGGCAAGACGCAACCCGGGGTTCCGTTGCCCCTTGCACCTGCAAATTCCAAACGCTTCGGTGTTGGGCGCGCCTAAGTTGCCCTAACAACCGCCTCGGCTTGAGACGCAAGACTGTCGCTTTCTGCACAGCAGGCGCCGCCATCAAGCACGCTCATCATCGGCACGGTGCGGTTCGCTGAAACGAAGGCGGTTGCCGAATGGGTCGGAGACTTCGAGGACCTTCGCATCCCACGGGGCGTCCTCAAGGCCAGGGCGATTGTAGCGATACGCCTTGCCGGACAGCTCTTTGTGCAGCTCGGCGATGCCCCGCATCCAAATAAACACCGTCGAGCCAGGGCTGGCGTCGCCATGGTGCTCACTCAGATGGAGTTTCAAACCAGCGCGCGAGACCTGGGCATAGAGCGGCATGCCGGCACCAAACCGATGCTCCCAATCAACATCAAAGCCGAGAAAATCGCGGTAGAACTCATACGCCTTGGCGACATCGAAAATACGCAGGATCGGGATTGTGGTCTTGAAATTGACGGAGGCAGCCTCCGGCCCGGTGGACGCAACTGTTGCCCTGGATGCATCTAATTCGCAGGCGTCATCAGCGGACTCCGGAGAAGCCGACGAGGAGAGCGGTGTTGATGCCCCCTCATCGGAATGACCCAACGTGCGCGCGGGATCAATGCGGTCGCGGACCCGCTGCTTCAACTCCTTGGCATCGCAAAAGCGGCCTTCTTCTGCACGCGACCAGATACAGTCGCCATCCAGGCGCACCTCGAAAACTCCACCACCGCGGTCGGGCGTGAATGTCACAGATCCGATGCTGTCGGCGAATGTCGAAAGCAGCTCTTGACCGAGCCACAGCGAACGCAGGCCCCAGCCGCAACGGATGCAGTAGATGAACTCGACGTGTGGTGCTGAAGGCATTGTTACCTCGCTGCGGACATGGCGCTGACGATCAAGGCGTGAAAGCAGCATGAAAGTCCAAGCAAACTGTAGCAAACGTCCCATTATCGACCGTGCCCAGCATGAGCACGCCAATGGATCACCACACCATGAGCCAGTGATTGTCACCGATCATATGCATGACACCACGTCGCTACGTAAACCCCTGCAGACACGACCAAGCCCAACATTCAATCGGTGACAGACGGCATTTTTTCGCCATCCCTGCGCATATGCCACGAGGGACCGGACCCTTATGCGTTGCTCGACTTTCTTTGTTTCTTGACGTACTCAGTACGTTTTTCTACACATCGCAGTGCCGTGCGAGCAACCGGTTGAGCTTTTCTGGCTTACCAAATGCCTTTGCGGAATTGCGTCGTTGCGATGCGTGTCTCGATCCTGTTGCGGACTCGCCACGGTTCAAAGCGCGGGTGATTTCAGCAACCAGACCAAGCGAATGGGCATCACGTTCACGTTTCACGGAATCGCAAGCATGATCTATTTTCTTTTATTTCTCGCGGTGTTCTTCACGCCGAACCGCGTACACTTCGGCTGAACACGCGCTAAGCCTGAAAGGCCATATGCGATCATCCCATGCACCTGAAAGCCCAAAGCCGACGCAAACTACGCTTAAGTCTCACCCCGCTCATTGATGTGGTGTTTCTGCTTCTCATCTTTTTCATGCTCGCCTCGACATTCCTGAAGTTCTCTGCAATGCCGATTGCCGGCGCAACCGGTGGCAACGGACCAACCAATCTCAAAGAAATCGCCTTGATACAATTGAGTTCCCAGGGGGCTTTGACCGTGAATGGCGAAAACATCGCCATTGCTGAGCTAAGTTCTCACGTAGAGAATTTGGTCGGCAAAGGTATCAAGCGGGCCGTGGTGCAATCTCGTCCAGGCGCCAACGTTCAGGACATCGTGCGCGTGCTAGAAATAACGCGTTCGACACAACTGGAGAATGTGGTGGTGGTGAAATGATCGCGTTCTTGTGGGCGAAGGCGGCAACATGAAGCTGAGGTCGCGCACTCGCGAACAAGGTGAGGAAAACCTCGTATCGCTGATCAACATCGTGTTCCTGATCTTGATCTTCTTCCTGGTGGCGAGCACGATCCGCCCCTTCACACAGCGGGATGTCAATCTGGCAGAAACAGCTGAAGCGTCCGGTGCGGCCGTTGTGCCGCGCATGCTGGTCCTGACCCGAGATGGCGACCGTATCGTTAACGGCACCCAGATTGACGACACAGCACTGACGGCGCAAGCGGCCCAATGGGCATCAGGCGACGAACCTTCCGTCACGATTGTCGCAGATGCCGAACTCGAAGGCACTCGCCTGATTGAAGCTGTTTCGATCATGACCGCTGCCGGCGTGAAGGACATCAAGTTGCTCACTCGCCGCGGTCGATGAACATCGGGCAGGTGTGTCGACGATCGATTGTTGACTTGCGATGTCCAGAAAGTTACCAGTAATCAGCTAACTACGTCCGGCCAACGGTAGCATTGTCATGGCATGCCCATGTCAGGGGCGTTTCCGTTTGCGTGGGCGTTGTTCTCGTGCCAACCAAGGTCGGAGCTGAAATGCTCAATTTCACAGTGTTTCGCTGGGTTGCCCGCGCGTGCATCACCTGCGCTGGCGTTGCCATTGCCACTACCGCGGCTCTGTCCAACCCCAGTTCAAAAATTGATATCGAACTCAATACGCTGAAGCCGGACAAAAGCGCGTGTCAGGTCGTGTTGGTTATCAAAAATGGCTTTGCATCTGCGCTCGATGTCCTCAGCCTGGAACTGGTACTGTTCGATCGCGAAAAGGTCATGGACCGCATGTTGCGGGTCAAGACCAATCAGGTGCCGGCAGGGGCAACCCGTGTTCAGGTGTTCAAGGTCGACAACCTCGAATGCGGTTCATTGGGATCCATTCTGGTCAATGATGTCTCCGGGTGCGCTATCGAAGGGAGCAGCTCTTCGTGCGCAACGGCTCTGGTGGTCTCTCATCGAACCAGTGTTCCGTTTTCGCGCTAAAGCTAGGGTTTGTTTGAATGGCAGTCGAAAATCAGATCGCGCAGGCGCAACAACCCGCAACCATAGACGCAGAACCTTCTGCCTCATCGGCGGCTGAGACAGCCCCCGTGGTGCCGGCGCAGGCTCAGCAACACACCCCATCAAACCAGGCGGCACCGGACGGCGCCGGGACCACCACAAGCGGCAGCAATGTTCAGGTCGAGGGGGGTGGTATCGAGATCGGAGAGGGTGCGGTAAATTCGCCATCCGAAGGGGTTTCGGCTTGGATACCCTCCTTCGATATCCAGAGCGCCTATGACGTTGTCGAGAAGGGCGGACCCATCGTCCTTATTCTTCTCGCCCTCTCGCTGCTGGCGACGACAGTAATCGTCTATAAACTCGTCCAGTTCCTGTGGTTACGCGTCGGCTCGGGAAAGCAGGTTGAACAAGCTCTGCGCCTGTGGATCGCAAATCGGCCCGAAGAGGCGTTCGCAGCAGCATCCCGGTCGCGCTCCCCTTCGGCGATTTCCGTTACACACGGCTTGCGTGGCTTGTTGAGCGGGGTTGATGAAAGCGTGGTTCGCGAAGACACAGAGCGCGTTGCGTTGGAAGAACTCGGCAATCTGCGATCCTACATGAGAGTACTCGAAGCGACCGTACAGATCGCCCCGCTGCTTGGCCTCTTTGGAACCGTGATTGGCATGATCTCCGCCTTCCAGGCCTTGCAGAATGCCGGTTCAGAAGCGGATCCCGCAGTGCTTGCTGGCGGTATATGGGTGGCGCTTCTGACGACTGCAGTCGGCCTTGCGGTCGCTATACCCGTCGCATTCTGCAATTACTGGTTTGAAGGTCGCATTGAAGGAGAACGCGATACCACCGAGGCGGCACTTACCAGTCTGTTCACCCGACGCGCTACGGTCGCACATGAGCAGACAACAAGTGATCAGGCAGAAAGTGGTGATCGCATGCGGGTAGCCTCGGCAGCGGAGTAGGGCCTGTGCGCTTGACGTTGATCCGGTGGCTGGCAGCAGGAAGTGGCGCGATTATTTTGCACTCGCTTCTGCTTGTGGCTTGGCAAACGCAAAGCGAGGGCATGCAGAGCCGGCCTGCGGGTCCGTCGATGGAAATGGCTGATTCCGTAGCCGGCATCCTGGGCGAATCTGTCGAGATCGAAGCAGAAACCGAAGCTCCCAAAGAGATCGCGCCTGATGAGCCTGTCGAGAACGCCGAGATGGTTGAAAAGCCTGACGAGTTGGCGCCGTCTCAGGTCGAACCGCACGAAGCCGATTCAGTCGAGCTTGCGGCAACCGCACCAGTCGATCCGGCAAAGGAACTGGCTGCCGAGCCCGACCTGCCGACGCTAGAAAAGCAAGAACCAGAAAAAGTCGAAAGCACGTTGATGCAGCGGCCCGCAGAAAAACCGACCAAGCAGATCAAAGAGAAGCGCGCAGAGCAGCAACGCAAAGCCAAGAAACCTGCCAAGGCAACCAAACGCGACAAAGGCAAACGGCAGGCGGGCAGACGAGGGACTGGACGGCAAGGAGGCAGTGGCAGCCGTAATCATAGCGGAGGTGGCGGCAGCGGCCGTGCTAGCCCCGGAGCCATTGCATCATTCAAGTCCCAGGTACGTGCCCGCATTGCGAGCTGCGCCCGAAGCCGGTTGAGTGGGCGCGGTGGTGGACGGGTCGTCATTCGCTTCAGCGTCAGCTCTGGTGGCGGGGCCCGAGGCGTCAGTGC